>CALFVE010000142.1 GCA_937928475.1 uncultured bacterium
GCTCGGCCCAACTGGAGCCGGGCAAGCCGATACATTTCGCCACGCTCCTACTTCCGCATGAGCCGCTGCCCGACGCGAGCAGCCTGGCCCAGGGAATCGAGGTGCTGCGCGACACCGAATCCTGCACCGTGGTCAAGATTAGCCGCCCCAAAGGTTCGACCTGGTGGGTGGGCCTGAACGAGGGCGGTGAGCGGATCGCGGTGGGCGAGCTGGTTACAGACGCCAGACGGTTCGCGGTAGAAAGAACCGTAGCCGGTAAAGTGCGCTGTTGGCTGGCGGAAGGAACGCTCCTGCGTTGGGCGGGGGAATCGCTCTTCTCAGCCACCGAGCGGACGACGGCGGAGGTGGCGGATTGATGGCGATTGAGAATTGATGATTGATGATTGACGGATTGGGAGGGACACACCGTCGGCGGCCCTGGCTCGGTCTGCCCCTGCCTTTTTCATTTCTTCATCATCAATTGTCAATTGCCCCTTTCCAGCAGCAGGGCATCCAGCCCCAGAAGCAGCCCGCGGGTGCGCGAACCCACGGGCGCAGCGCGGGAGACAAAGGTCACTGCGTTTTCCCCCGCGCGGAAGTCAAACTCCCCCAGTTTGAACCAGCCGTACCACCAGGCGATGGTGGTCTCCTCGGCATAGCAACCCCAGGCCGGCTGCTTGGGGTCAATCGGAGAGCCGTTCACGGATACTCCCCAAAAGCCGCCGGAAGGCCCCACTAGCAGGCGGGCCTTGAGTCGGTACTTGCCCGCCTCTTCGACCGGCAGGCGGAGGCTCAGAGCGTCGCCCGGCCCCAAGGGCGCGTAGGAGACGAACCGGTTGTGCCCCGCTCCGTAGCGGCCCTCGGGGTCCTCCACGATCAGCAAGTCGCCCTGCGTGAACTCCGCGGTTTTTACCAGGTCCTCCGCCTCGAATGAACCGGGAAAGTGCCGCACCGGGAGCGCCAGGTCTTCAGTCGGGAGCGCCGGGAGAGAATCACTGCCCCCGGGGGAGCGATACCAGTAAGCCACGCTAGTGAAATCGCGGCCCGTGATCTCGTCCATCGCCACGGACATGACTAAGCGGGCAGACTGCGTCCAGGTAGGCGCGTCGGTAAGGAAAAAGCGATAGGCACCGAAGTAGCCGTATAACTGATAGTCAAGACTGGGGACCGCAGCAAGGGGTGGTGAGGCATTCGGCCCACCGTAGTGGCCGTTGTACCAATAGGCCAACAGTGGCGAACCGGCCAGGTTGGGCTCCGCTTCTTCGTCCACGTAGAAGGCCATCTGGCCCGGCCGATTCCACTGGTCCATCGGTACGCGAAATCCGTCAAGGTAGAGGTTGTAGCCCACCAGTTTGCCGGCGCCGGTGGCCCCCAGGAGTTCGTAGTGCCCATCTGCCGCGATCTCCTTCTCTCGCTTCCAGCGCGCACAGAACCTTCCCGCTTCGGCCGCTGGCGGCCCGGGTCGGGTCACGATCTCCCAGTCGAGGGAAGGCAGAGCATAACGACTGCAATTCTGGAGCGTCAGGCGCGCACTGCTCGCGTACGGCATCGGCAGGTAGAAGTAGTACCAGCCGTCCTTGGCCCGTCCCGCGGGGAGGGCATAGTTGGAGGGAACACCCACGTGGCTGGTGCACAGATCGCCCAGGGGGCATTCCACCGAGGGCCGCACCTCTCCGTCCCAGTAGGCACGCAGGACGGTGAGGCGGTCCACCGCTCGATTCCAGGGCGTCGCCTTCAGGCGCAGGCTGACGATGGTGCCGGCTCCTGCCACCTGCCAGAGGTCCACCGTCGCGCCAGGAGGGAGTGCCAGGTTCCCCGCCTGGCGCTGCTCGTCGGGGTACAGACAAGGGCGAGTGCCCGGCACTCGCCAGGCCTTGGCCGCCGCCCATACGTCTGCCTCCTGCGCCTGCACGGACTCCAGGCTGAACGAGGTCACTTTGGTCCCCTCAGGATACTGTGTCCAGAGCAGATCGTACCTGACCCACACGTCGGCGGGATCGTGCTCCAGCACCACCCGCACTGACTGCGCGAAGGGAATCGGCACCAAGCACCAGTTGAGTTGGGCGACCGTTCGCGTGCACAGCGGCGCCACGAACGGGAACACGGCCGGATGGTCGCGGTCGTAGTTGACAATCTTCTCCGGCTGCCAGAATTCATGATAGGGGTACTCCGGGTGGATGGCCTCCACCGGCTGATCAATGCGGGGCGTCGGCTCCCCATCGAGGTACACCTTCAGCCGCCCGGCTATCTTCATGACGGAGAGGCGAAGGAGGCAACCCGGCCCTTTGGCGTCGAGTAGTACGCACTGGCCTGGGCTCTGGTCTACGAGTCGGCCGGGGCTCTCCCCTCGCGTGTTCGTGGTTTGCAACAGCCGCGGCGCTCCAAGGTAAGGGAGGCTAGACCAGTCATACAGGTCGCGGATTGAGGGTGGGCCGAGACCAAAGGCCGGAGCACCCAGGACAAGGCAGAAGAACGCCAACGCAGCAAGGGGCTTCCAGCCTCCAAGTCCCCAAGGGCCCCCACCCGACCGCAGAGACGCGGCCACCCTCCCCCGCAAGGCGGGAGAGGGTGGGCAGCGGAGCAGGCTTACTCCCGGGCCCTCTCCCTTCAGGGAGGCGGCAGCCGGTAGGACGGCGGCAGGTAGAATGCCTGCGCTAGCGGAAAGGCTGCCGGGCACGAGCCTCAGCCCTCCTTGTTCACGGGCTCCGCGGACTGCAGCAGCACCTTGTCGGCTACCTTGAGCCTCGTGGCCTGCCGCACCCACCAGTTCACCACCTGCCCGTTGCGCCAGATGACCATCGCCTGCGTCGCGTCGGTGGTCACGTTCTCGCTCTCGAAGGTCCCCTGATTGCCTGACAGCACCAGAATCTGTTCTTGCCGGGTGGGGATCTCGAACAACACCGCTGTCTGCTTGGGATCGGCCGAGACCGTCTTTACGGTGTCGGCGATCCAGTTGGCGGCGGGGTTCTGGTACTTGACGGGGTGGGGCAGGAGCAGCGTATCAAAGACCAACGTTTCGCCCTCCTTCGCCAGGCCGCGCCAGACCTGGCGCACGCTGAGCGGGGCGTTCATGTAGAAGTTCTGGCCGGTAAAGTCGCTCAGGGCTAGACTCATCCCTGGTCGCGGCACAAACCAGGTGAGCAGGTCGTAGTTGTAGTTAGTCCAGTACTGCATCCCGCCGCCCTGACCCAAGCCGGTGTAGGGCATTATGTCGAAATAGGTGTTGACCCAGTTGGGCCCGCTGGAGAACATCTGCCGCGAGAGCCAACTGGGACCGATGCGCGCGAAGAAGGTGGAATGAAAATCCAGTTCGTCCCGCACCCACAGGAAGCGGTCCTTGGCGAAGAGGAAGTGACGGCGCAGCGTCACCGGCCAGCGCATATACCGCTCCACCTCCACCATCGCATAGGCCACGCTCTGGCCGTCCTCCAGAGCCGGCACGGTGAGTTCCATCTCGGGGGCCACCCCTTGGGTGCCCTCCAGGTCTTCGATCCACACCATGTTATGGAACTGCGGATCCTGCTCGTAGTAACCCTGACTCGCGGCTAGCACCGTCTCCCGGAACATGAGGCAATTGAGCGAGGTGGGCCGGGCGCTGCAATGGCCGGCCTCCAGGTTGAGTTCCACCATCGCCCACAGGCTGCCCGGGTCGTTGCTGCCCCGGAAGATCAGTTTGCCCGGCACCGGGTCGGCGTAGGTCTCCAGCCACATATTCCTGCGCTCGCGCTCCTCGGGGGGCAGCACCCGCATTCTGCCCCGCGTGGTCAGCACCGTCTTCGGTTCGAGGGGCACCGCCGGCAGGCTGTCGTCGGGCACCTCGGCGAGTAGGCGGGTGAGCCAGGTGACCTGCCCGTCGTATACCAGGTGGTACTGGTGCCAGTCCACCACATGCTTCTGCGAATAGTCGAACATCATGCGGGCCTGGTACTTGTACCGGCCATCTCCCACGATCTGCCCCACCCGCTCAAAAAGATAGGCCCACAGCGCCGGGTGGTCATGCCAGCCGTTGGTGGAACCATATTGGGGCCGCGCCCCGCAAGGCGCGATCTCATAGATGTATCGCTCAAACAAGTAGCGCAGTCGCTCATCGGTTCGCAGCAAGTCGGTTTGGTTGGTGACGTCCAGGTAAAAGAGAATCAGCCAGAGGTCCCAGGGCGCGTAGTTGGTCGTGTTCTCGTCTATGTCTTTCACGTCATTGAGAAAGGCGCCCCAAGTCTCGCCGATATGCTTCTCCCATTTCTCTTTGTCCGGCATGGCGTCCCCCAGCCAGTACTTGAGGATGACGCCACGGATTCCCGAGGACAGTCCCCAGTTGTTCATGCCCAGGTACAAGTTCTTGGGGGGCGGAAACTCCCCAAAGGCGTGCGTGACCCAATCCTTGGCCATCGCCTCATACTCCGGTTTCCAGGCGTTGACCGCACTGAGGTACTGCTTGTAGTAGTAGATGAGCGGGCCATTGATCCAGCCCAGACTGCGGAAAGGCGGGTCCTCGGCCCGGAAGGCCGCATCCGCCATCTCGAACATCTGCTGGGCCCGCTCAATCCACACTGGGTTCTGGGTTACGACTGCGTAGGCAGCCGTGCGCAAGCCGTAATCGAAGTACCACCCTCCGCCCAGATTCAGAGTCTTGTTCCTCAGGTGGTATTCGAAAGCCGGCCAGCCCGCCTCTATCTCCTGGGTGACGAAGGCGCGGTAGTCTTCGTGCCTGACCGGCGCGTGCGGGCGGGGAGAATCGCTGGAAAACCCCGAGCGCAACGGGTCAGGGGTCAAGTAGCGCTGGGGCAGTTCCGGAGTCTTGTACTGGTAGGTGGCATCCTGGCCCCGCACGGTCAAGGACTGCTGGGTCCTGACGGTCTCTGCGCCCTTGGCGGCCGTCGCCTCCAGCACGTAGTCCCCGGGCTTCAGGGCGGCGGTGTCCAGATCCCCAGATAGGAGCAGACCCTTGTTCGGTTCAACTGCCGCCGACGACTGGTGCAGCACCTGTGATGCTCCCTCGGGGCCAACCAATGCCACCTGAGTTACTCGCCAACCCGGCTGGTCGGCATCCGCCAGGAGCTTCCAGGAATAGGGAGCGCCCGGCACGACCGTCTGGGCGGAGGTGATCAATTCCGCCCCGTAGCCGCCGGGGTTGAGCAAGCGGGCCTCGGCATATTCCCGGTTCGCCGGCCGCGAGGAGGTAGCCCCCATATGCCAGATCAGCTGGTGTAGGGGGCCGTCTTTGCCCTGGGCATCGCGGTCAATGTCAGCCAGGATCGCAGCGAAGAAAATGCGGTCCCCCGCCACCGGCTGCCAGCCAATGGCAGCCCACGGAACCGAAGCCTCTACGGTGTAGCCCTTCTCCGACAGGGTACATCCCCATTCGCTGCCCTCGGGGAGCACTTCCGCGCCCCAGCGCTCGAGGCTGGGGGTCAGTTGGATGATCGGCTCCTGTTGCCAGGGCCGCGTGGGTTTGGTCTGATAGCGCCCGCTGGCGACGCTGCTGCCGGGCACATCGAGGTAAAGTCCCATGCCGTCCTGCTGCCAGAAGCGGTCCGGCACTCCAGATTTGGCCTCCAGGGGGCGCACGGAGTTGTCTTGCACGGAGAGGGCAACGTAAAGCCGCTGCGGGTCCCAGGCGATGCGGAAGCGCCCCTGGAGGTCTTCGACGCCCTTGAACTCACCGTTTACATAGCCCCCAGCCACGTGTTCGCAGTCCACCAGAACCGCCGTGCCGATGTTTCCCCACTCGCCCAGGTTCCCGTCTACCTTGATCGTTTCGGGCTTGACCTGAGGCCAGAAGAAGTGGTCCGGGCCTGCCGCCCACGCTGAGGGCTGGACCGCACTCGCGAGCGCCACAAGCAACAGCGCGCTGAACCAGAGATGCAGGTCTTTCATGGGTAACCTCCTAGAGAGCGAATTGAGTCAACGAGCGGCTTGCTATTCCGGCACCAAGGCAACGACCATGTGCTTGCTGCCCGGTTTCTGCAAGGGGATGAGGTTATCAGGCAGTTTCTCGCCGTCGAGAAGAACCTCTACCGAATCCTGCCCCGGACTCTTCTTGATCTCGATGTCAAACTCGGCACCGCGGAAGCGTCGCCAGACACGCGCGGCCTTCCAAGCCCGCGGCAGTTGCGGATCAATCCGCAGACCGTCGAACTCGCCCCGCACGCCCAGCAGCATGGAGAGCGCGGTACGCAGCCACCAGGCGCTGGTGCCGGTCAGGGGGGAATGGCTGGACTTCCCCTCGTGCTTACCCATGGCAGGGCCGAAAAACTGGTTCGGGATGTACGTCGGCACCTGTCCCGAGCGCCTCAGCGGGTTCGTCCCCCAGCCGGTGAGCAGGGCGCGCAGGACCCGGAAGGCCTCTTCCGAGCGCCGGGCGAGATAAAGGGC
>CALFVE010000143.1 GCA_937928475.1 uncultured bacterium
GTGAAGAGCAGGAGGATCACTCCCACCTCGGCCAGGACCTCCACATGCCCGACTTCGCGAACCAGGCCGGGACCGTAGGGGCCGGCCACCGCGCCGGTCACCAGGAACCCGACGATCGTGGGGATGCGCAGGCGCGTGCAGAGAAACAGCACGGCCACCGACAGCCCCAGCACGATAGCAATTTCGCTGAGCAGAGCAGTTTCCATGGCACGGGGCGCGGCGCCCCCGGGGTGAGGAGATTATGCCCTCACCAACGTAACCTCCACGAGGTCGGCGGGAACTGAGAGCACATACACCTCCCCTCGCCGCTCCAGTTTGATCCCCTCGCCCTCTTTCGCCAGTTTCCAGGCGCCCGGCAGGCGGAGAGTCACCTCCACGGCGGCGTGCTGCGCGGTCAGGTGCACGGTGGCCCCTTCGGCGACGACGCGGAGGCCGGCCGGCTGCGGCGAGGCGAGGCTGTAATCCTGATAGGCGACTTCGCCGGGCGCAGAGAGGGTCAGGACCAGGCCACCTTGCCGGCGGTCCTGCACCGAGCCGGCGGTGCCGCGGAAGCGGACGCCCTCCGCGGTGGCCTCGGTCTCGCTGGCGGAGAGGAACGCGTAGTCGGTGCCGAACTCGCCGCTCACCTTGATGACCTTGCCCTCGGCCAGGGTCGCGAAAAGCGGGGCAGGTTCAAAGCGGTAGCGCGGGAAGAGGGCCACGTAGTAGGCGCCGTCGCCGGGCATCTGAACTTGCACCAGGTCCTGGTACTCGTCGCCTACCACCCCGTAGTCCTGATAGTGAGTGCCCCAGCGCAGCGTCCAGCGGGGCGTGCCCTGCGGCGCGGCAATGAAGTACTCCAGGTCCACATCCAGTTGGCCGACGGCCGTGAAGCGATCGCCGATGAGCGGACGTGGCGGGACCGTCTTCAGCCCCGGCTTGTCGGCCAAAAAGGCTTCCACGTTCGCTGCCTCCTCGGGAGTCCCGATCTTCTCCGAGAGCGTCCAGAACTGCCACATGGTGGGCTGATTGCCGCTCACGGTATCGCGCAGAATGAGATAGTTGGGGCCGCCGGGGAGGTCGTCTTTGAGGTAGAGGACCTGCCGCTGCCAGGTGAAGGGCACCTTGCCCTCGGCGGCAACGGGCGGCCAGGGCGGGAGGTCTTTGGGCACGCCGCTCGTCCACCAGTTGGCGTCATAGGCGCCGCCGATGTTGTAGACGGTATTGACATAATCCGAACGAGGCAAGAAGGCATGTTCGTTGAGCCCGGTGCTGGTGGCGTTGCCGAAGGGCAGGAACCAGTTGTCGCCCGGCTGCCAGGTGCGCGCGCGCAGGACGCGGGTGGTGAGCAGCTCCTGCCGCTCCGCGTAGCCGGGGCAGAAGAGACCGGCGATCGGCCGGCCCTTGGCGAACCACTTGAGCACGCACCCCGGCTCGGAGACGCGGGCGAACTCGATCTTGCTGTTGGTCAGGAGGTTGACATAGTTCTCTTCCTCGGTGCCCACGCCGTTGCGCAGGATCGCGCCCACCTGGGGGAACCAATCGGAACCCCAGTTGGGCCGTTGCTGCGGCAGGTTGGGGTCGAGGTAGACCACCTCCATTCCGGCCAGACGGGAGTCCATGATCTTCATATCGTACCCGCTCTGGGCCCAGCACCACTGCATGATGGCCGAGTACTCAGGGTCGGAGTCCTTGGTCAGTGGCGCCAGCAGGCCGAGATGGCCCCACATTTCTCCGCCCTGAGCCCGGCCCAGCGGGGGGGAGACCCGGCGGTTACCGCGCTGCGGGTCCAGCGGCGTCTGCTGCTTGGCGATATACATGCCGAACTTCTTGAAGGCGGGATCGCGGGCGAAGTCATAGAACCCGGCACGCTGGGCGGCAATCGCAAACCAGATCATCGTGGAATAAGTGACCTGGTCGTAGTGCCCGCCCTCGAACCACTCGCCCTCGGGGCCGACCGCGTCCATCCACTGCTTCATCCGCGCCACCGCGGGCCCCGCCCAGGTCCGGGCCAGGGGATGGTCGGCAAGCAGCGCGGCGAGAATCCCTCGCGCCAGCAGGTGCGAGACGCTCATGTTCTCGTTGTAAGAGCGATAACCGCGCTCGATGGACCAGGTCGAGGGATCGTTGATCTTGTAGGCCAGGTAAGCGATCTGGGCGCGGTAGAGGTCGCGGTCGTCGGGCGGGATCAGGTCGCTATCAATGAGCGCGTCATAAAGCACGGCCACGATGCCGGTGGAGCGCATAGTATCGAACTTGCCCAGCAGGTTCAGGTGTTGCCGGAGGCGCTGGGCCAGTTGGACTTGCTCGGCGATCTCCCGCTTGCCGCCGGAGCGCAGCCAGGCTTCCAGGGCCCAGGCGTCCTTGTAAGAGGGCTCGGAGCGAATCTCCGGCTTGGTGCCGAGGATCCAGTCAATCTGCTTCTGGTCGTGGGGCGCAGCCTGGAAGTACTCCTCCAGGCGTTCCTTAGAGAAAAAGAGGCGCGGATGAGAGCCGGGCTTCTCCGGCCAGTCCAGGACGTACTCTTTGACCACATTCAAAGGCGGTTGGCCGACTTCCCGGGCCCACCAGTGGAAGGGCGCCTCGGCGGTCTCGGCCGGCAGGTGGGCATGAGTCCAGCGGCGGATGCCCTGAGCGTTGTTGACCCGCAGATAGATCAGACCGTCGTCGGCCCTCTCAACGGGAACCAGTTTGTGCTGCCAGGCGCCCCAGTCGCGCATCGTCCCCGGCGCAGCAGGCTCGACCCAGGCCCCGGGATCCCGGCTGGAAAGCCGCAGCACAGTGTCCTTGCCGGTTATCTTCAGCGGAATGGCGATCTGGGTATAGTCGTCCCACCAGTCGTTCCAGGGGGTGAGTTTGGTAACGAGGCGTTCGCTGTAGGTGTCGAGCGAGAGTTCGGCGAGATCGCCGACGGCGGCCTTGCGCTCCAGGAAGACGGGGCGCTTGGTGAAAAACTCCATGTGCACTGGGAAAACCAACGTAGGCAGGCCCGGGCTGAGTAGGAAGTCCACGCCGTCTTCGGGCCGGTCTTCCTTCACCTCACTGTCCCACAGAATCGCGAGGTCGCCGGCGTTGACCTGGGCCAGCAGACGCAGGACATTGCCATCGGCGTAGGTGTACACGCACTCCAGGCGGGCAAAGACCGGGCCGCGATCGAGAAGCCGCGCCGCATACGACCTAATGGCCGTGGGGCCGAACATGCGACTGCCGCCGTAGGTTGTGCCGTCGGCCAGGCGCAGGCTAAGCAGCGGGCCGGGGACCTCGGAGGCCGCCACCGCTTCCGGATAGGTTTTCTCACCTAAGAGCAAGACCGCGCCGAGACCACTGGTCGCGATCTCGACCTTGCCCCCGGCCTCCCGGACCGCCAGGTCGGTGCGCGGCACCGAAGCGCGGGAGCGGTCGTCATAGCGGACGGTGAACTCCTTGGTCGTGCGGGGAGGGAGATCGGTGATGAAGGCCAGGGTCGCGCTTTTCACAAACTGGGTGTTGGGCCAGAACTCGATATCGGAAAGCTGCACGGCTTGGGGGCCGTCGGGGCCCTGCAACGAAAGCGACTCGGCGCGGCAGGCGCCCTCGAGCGCCGAGAAGGGGTAGGTCAGAAGTTGCGGCGCCCAGTGCTGGCCCAGGTACTCGCGCAGCACGATCTTCTGCTCTCCGCCCAGGACCTGCGCGGCCAGGCCGAACAGCAGCAGGCAGATCAAAGCAGCGAACGAGTAACGGAGGCCGAACACTTCGAGCAACGACATAAGTATCACACCCTTGGGGCTGGTATAAGAAGGGACAGGCACACTGTCCACACCTAGACTACGATTCACCGGCGCCGCGGGTCGGCGGAAACTGCGCCTGTCCCTTTTTTCGCACGCTTAGGATGCAGCGCGCCTGGTCGCACTCCGACAGGTCAATCTCATACTCATACCCCAAGGGCTCCAGGACACGCCGATACAGAATGTCGCAGTGCCGGCAGTAGTCCGGGTACGGCTCGAGGTACGAGCAGCGCAAGAGAAGGGCTTTGGAAGGACACTGGTGCATCACGATGCGAAACTCTCCTGCTTCCTCATCCAGTTCCATGGTGAAGTCGGCGGCCTCTTCGGTCAGAGTGCGGGCCCAATATTCCCAGCAGCCGCGTAGGCCCTGCGTCGCCGCCAGTTCGCGCAGATTCTGCAGGAAGCGGTCGGCCAGGTACTCCCAGAAGGCGGCCACCGCCTGCGGTGCACCTCGCTCCTCCAGATACTTGAACAGCTCACTGTAGGCGGGGATGAAGTCAGTGCAGGGAATCATCGCCGCCTCCGGTAGAAGCACTCAATGCTGCCGCCGCCTTCGGGATCGTACACGCACAGTTCCACCGCGTAGGGCGTGCCCTCGCAGAGGGCCTCGCCGACCGTGCGCAGCGTCTCGCCCCACAGGTGCGCCACCGGATACCCGCGCCGGCGCATGTGCTGCACCGCCGGGCAGGCACGCACTTTGACCACCAGCGTCTCTTCGGTGCGCGTGATTTGCGCCTCGCCGCCCTCAAACCGGTAGACCTCGCGGAAGTGCTCTTCCAGCGCCACCAGACCGCGCTCTTGCAGACCTGCCACCAGCGGCGCGTAGCAAGCGCGGGCGAAGCGGCGCAGGAACTCGCGGACACCCTCCACGCCGTAGTGTCGCTCCAGGTAGTCCAGGCTGGCGCTCAGCGCGCCGTGGAAGTCGGGGTGGTAGTAGAGACCCTCGCCCGCGGTGCGGCGCATAACTCGCTTAGCCATGCGGCTTCACCGTCCCGGGCAGGAGCACGTCCCGCTCCCGCTCTACCATGCGATCAATCGCGCGGCGGCAGGCGTCAGTCAGTGTGTAGCCCAGGTAGTTTCGCGTGGTGCGGAAGACGCCCAACCGCACCAGTAGGTACTTGAGCCCGGCCAGCCAGCAGGTAAGGCGCCGCCCGCCGTAGACCGCCCACATCATGCGGTTCATTCGCCGTTGCACAGCCTGGGCGCGGCCGAGGTCCCCGGCGACGACGGCCTGGCTGATCAGGTTGGCCAAGTAGCCGTTGAAGATGCCGCCGCCAAGAAGCAAGCCGTCATAGCCGGCCTGCAGATAGTCCACGCAGTCGAACTCGTACCCGCTGAGCAGACACAAGTCGGGCCGACGCCGGCGCGCCCGCAGAGCCACTTCCCGGCGCTGAGAATCAAGGCTGCTGTCCTTGAGGAGAATGACCCGGGGCTGAGCCAAGATCCGACGCAATACCGCCTCCGGCACGAAAACTGGCGCCCGCCTTCCTAGGTCATAGAAGCCGACCGGCAAGGGGCTGTCGCGAATCACCGACAAATACAGGTCAGTGAGCGCTGCCGGAGTGGGGTGCAGGTGCATGAAAGGCGGGGCGATAACGGCAATCTGGGCGCCGGCAGCCTGCATCCTAGCAATGTTCTCCAAGATGCGGGCCGCCGAATTGTCCGTCACTTGGGCAGCGAGCAGCAGCCGGCCGCGGCTCTGCTCGGCGGCGGCCTCCACCAGGGAGCGCCTTTGATCGTCGGTCATCCACGGTCCTTCGCCGCAACTTCCGGCCAAGAACAGGCCCTTGACGCCCAGGCGCAGGTGATGCTCCACAAGCCGTCTTACCGAGACGACGTCCACTTGCATCTTCTCGGTGAAGGGAGTCGGTGTGGCTGACCAGACTCCGCGCAGATTGTCCGCCGACAGCGCCTGGCTCATCGGTGCTCTCCTTGTTCGCCTGCCTACCGCTTCCGACAGCAAGTTCGCGCCGAGCGAAGGAGAACCCTTCCTGCGCCGGTGCGCCCTCCCCCGCGCGCTACCGGAGGGGCCGGCTGACGGGCGCGTCCCCGCGCCCGGAAACCGGCCCGCCCACTTTGACTCTACGCAGTCGGCGCGAACGGCGCCACCCTCGGCATTTTTCCTTTACACCCCAGCCTAGCCGTTAGAATGACCGGCCCCGCGTCACTGACGGGTGCGTCCCCCAAATATGCTACAATGCCTCCTGCTATGCGGCGACCTCTCGCCACTTACCTGCTTGCCGCCAGCGCCGGCGCACAGAGGTGACTTCCGGCGGATTCTCCCGGGATATTTCGCTTGCCTCCCCGGAAGGAGGCGGGCCGGTTTCAGGCCAGGCTGCGCCGGGCCTTCAGCCGGCCCCTCCGGAGGCTCCCTCCGCGGGGTCGCGAGCCGTGTGCCCGACTCAAAGTGACCGCGTCACCATCACTTCGCAAGGAGCCCGTCCATGATCATTGACTGCCTGGGCAACGCCGACGCTACTTCCCACTCAACCCCGGCTTCGCCGCGGCCTTCCGCTTCCTGGGGGAGATGGACTTTGACGCCCTGGACAGCGGTTCGCACTGGTTGGAGGAGCCGCGCCTGCGCGCCGATGTGATCCGCGCGAGCGCCAAGCCCCGCGAGCAGATCCGCATGGAGGTGCACCGCCGGTATATTGACCTGCAGCTCCTGGTCGGCGGCGAGGAGCAGTTCTCGTGGAAGCCGGCGGCGGAGTGTGTGCAGGCGGAGGGGGGTATGATCCGGTGCAGGACCGCCTTTTCTACACTGACGAGCCGGTGGGCTGGTTTCCGCTGCGGGCGGGGATGTTCGCGATCTTCTTTCCCGAAGACGCGCACGGGCCGATGCTGAGGGGAGGGCGAGTTGCACAAGGTGGTCCTGAAGGTAGCGGCAGATTGGGAGAGCGGATAGGGACTGCTCGCGTAGGGCAGGCGTCCCTGCCTGCCAGAGGTGGGCCGCAGGCTGGAAGCCTGCGCCACGCCGAGGCATCCTTGCCTGCCATAGGTACGTCGCAGGCTGGAAGCCTGCGCCACGCGGAGGGGAGGCTAGATGGCCAGCCTGATTTCTTCGTACACCGCGGCTCCCACCAGCCTCTGCACTACCTCGCCGGCACACTGAAGCAGGGCCGCCTGCGCGCCGGGGTCCGCCTCCAGCGCCACCCAGCCGCCGGGCTCGCCCAGGCGCTCCGCCAAGCGGACACGCACCCCGGGTGGGGGCGCCATTCCGGCCAGAGGCACCCGCAGGTCCTCCACCCCCGGGCCAGGCCGGGGGGAAGGAGCCGCCGCGAGGGTCGCTCCCAGGCCGTCGGGCCACCAGACCAGCAGCGCCCCTCCGTGAGGGGTCGGGCGGAGGGCTTGCGCGCCCGGGGCAGGCTGATCCGACGCCACGACGGGGGCAGGCGCAGAAGGCACGGAAGCGACCCTTTCCGCGGCGGCTATGATATCCCGGCCAGATCCCGACGCGGGGAGGGCAGGGTCGGCCTCCAGTTCGGTCTCCGGCATGAGCAGGGAGGGCAGTTCGATCTCGGCGGCGGTTTCGAGTCCGGCGGGATCGGGCGGGGTGCCGGCGTCGCTCTCATGGGCCTCCAACCGTAGCACGGTCTGGCCCAGGTGTATGTCGCCCCCCGGCCGCAGCGGCATCGGGTGCAGCACCCGCACTCCCCGCACCGTACAGCCGTTGGCGCTGCCCAGATCCTCCAGATACCAGGCCCCCTCTTCCCAGAACAGCCGGGCATGCCGCCGGGAGATGCGCAGGTCGTGGGGGAGATAAATCGCGCAGCCGGGATCACGTCCCAGCAGCATCTCGGGCTCGGTCAGCGGAAAGACTCCGGGTAGCCCCTCGCCCTGGAGCACCCGCAGCATGTGGCCTGCTGGCACTGCGGATCGAGCCTCCGCCCGGTTGCGCGCGCGGCCGAACATGGCGAGTCGCACCCTTCTGCCCGGTTAGGCGTCCTCGATCTCGATGCCGGGGAAGGCCTCTTCGAGGTCCAACTCCTTGACCGGCAACTCCTCGTACACGCGCAGAGCCTCGTCCCGGGCCAGGGGGCTAAGCACATCCTTCTCCCGCGGCCAGGTGGTCTGCAGGAGCATGAAGTACGCGCCCTTGGGAGTGCGGAACAGGAAGGTGTTGCGGCCCACCCGTTCGTTACTGCGCCCGTCCCAGTGGACATCGCTGGCCAAGAGCGTTGCCCCCGCGGTGCGGTAGCGTTTGCCGTTGATGACTTCGGTGATCTCCTTGGGTTGCACTTCCCAGTCCCTCCTCGTTCTGGTTGGTGGCACCGCGGCAAGCGCTTGCCGTCGCTCGTGCCCTGCGTCGGCCCCTGGGGCTGCGGCCGCGGCTTCCTGGGCCTGTTCTTCGTAACGGCGCAGGGTGGGCCTAAGCATTGAGCGTCACCTCACTATACACGCCGGCCTGCACCAGCCGCTCCATGATCTGCCCGGTGCAGACCAGGAGCGATCCCTGCTGACCCGGCGGCACCGCCACGCTGACCCACGCCTGCCCCGAGCCCAGCGTCTCGGTGAGTGTTACCCGCGCCTCGGCCGGCGGGGAAAACTCGCGGAGCGCTGCTTTGAGCGCCTCCACGGTGGGAGCCCCCTTTTCCCCGGCGGCAACGGCGCGAATGTCCACCTCCAGGCCGCTAGGCATCCAATGCAGGTATCCTCTGGTTCCGTTCGCTGCCATCTTGTAATCCCCCCTAACGTCCGATAGTGGTGCAACTGTCTCCCCGGATTCGGCGGTCCCGGACTGCGGGGCCCTGGCCTTGCGATCCCCCGGCGCGGTCGGCCGGCCCGGCGTCGGTGTCGCTGGAATGCCCTCCTCCAGGTTCGCCGGTCGCTCCAGCAACCAGAACGATCCCAGCGAGTGCGCCTCCGGGCTCTCGGGCATCTGTGCAGTGGCCATGATCGGTTTTCCGGCAGCGCTAAAGCAGTTCGGCAGGGTTGCCCACCGCCGATCGGCAGCGGGGCGAATGCGCAGCGCGAAGAGGCGGCTGGTCACCTCGCGCACGGAATAATGCGAACCGCTGTGATCCGGAAAGACCTGGCAAACGACGCAAGACTTGCTCAAGGGTCTCACCCCCTCGGGATAACCTCGGGATGATCAAAGCCAAGCCGGCCTACTGACCACGCTTCTCGCTTCCCCTCGGCACAGGTGGTGATGGATGCGCCCAGCCCGGAAGTACCCGTCCCCGCAACCGATGGCGGCGAGCATGCGCACACGGGTCGCGGGGCTTGCTGCGTACACGGGCAGGGCACCCCGTAAGGGCGGCAACTGCGTCAGGGGAGGCGGTGGCTGTCCGGGGAGGGCACGGCGGGAATTGGGTGACTGCGCCGCCACGGACCGGCGGAGGAAGGCGATGGGAGTGGTATGATAAGCCACATCTCACCAGGCCTCCGTGGGGGCGAGTCTACTGACGAGGACCTGGCCGTCGGTCTGGCCGACAAGAGGCTATCTTGATAACTGATTGATTACCAGTATACCAAAACCTGAGTAAAAGCAAACCCCTGCGATAAAACATTCAGAGGCGGCTGAGCCATAATGTCTGGGGAGCGATTCTCACGTGAAAGGGCGGCTGCAATGCACGTCGGCGCAGGGCTGAGCCGCCTTCTAGCGCAAGGCACCCCGGTAAGGAGGCGGCCCGCAGGCTTGAGCGGATGAGCGGAGTTGTCAGGGTAAGCCCTCGCACGAAGCCGACGAGCCCTGCTTCGGGGCCTAGGCCTCGGACGCTATTCCTTCCTCGTGGCCTGGGAAAGCCGCAGCGGCCAGCGGGTGAGAGGCCGACAGAACGCGTCTAGGGCGGCGGAGCCTCGCGGTCAGCGATCAGCCGGCCCGCCACCCCGATGTTCTCGTGCGGGTACTCCTGGATGAGCACGGTGATAGTCTCCGGAGGCAGGCCGTAGGCCTCGCAGCACAGGTCGGTGATCTTGCGCACCAGCTCCCGCTTTTTCTCCACGGGCAAAGCCCGGGCGGCAATGGTGATGATGGGCACGCTGTGTTCCTCCTACTCACACCACACGACGTGTTGTCATGGGTTACTGTTCGTAAGCCAATCAGCGCAACACCCTCCCCAGCCCATTCCCCCAGGCGTCCCTCATTGCCTCCAGGCTCAGGCGCAGGAGGCGCTCGCCGTCCAGGGTCACCTCGAAGGTTGCCTCCGGGGACACCTCGCCGATCTTTACCAGCGACAGCCCGTAGCCGGCGAAGACCTCCTGCAAGGCCGCTTCGTGGCCAGGATTCGCCTCCAGGACAAAACCGCTGGATTCGCTGAACAGCCACTTGTCGGGACGCAGGAACTGCTCGGGCGCCTCCGGCTCGGTCGGGTCCGCCGGCAGCAGCATCATCTCCGCTCCCAGCGCAATCTTGGCCCCTAGCCGGCCCTGACCGAAGCCGCCCAGCGCCATCTCCGCCAGCGCCACCAGCAAGCCGCCGTCGCTGATGTCCTGGCAGGCGGCGACATGCCCGGCGCGGATGGCGTCAATCACCGCGTAGTGCATGTTGGACTCCAGTTCCCATTGCACCTGGGGCACATTCCGGCCCAGCCCTAGGTTCATGGCCTGGTAGTAGGCCGAGCCGCCCAGTTCGTCCTTGCGGGGACCGACCAGGAGCAGGCTGGCGCCAGGCCGTTTGAACTGCATGGTTACTGCCTGGGAGAAGTCGGGCATCACCCCCACGCAGGCGATAATCGGGGAGGGCGCCACCGCCTTGCCGGTGGCCGATTCGTTGTACAGGGAGACGTTGCCGGAGATGATCGGCGTCGGCGCGCCGGAGTAGTCCTTGAGCGGGAGGTTGCGGGCGGCGTCACTGACTCCCCGTACCCCTTGGCGAAACTCCCAGAAGGCCTCAGGATTTTCCGGGTTGCCGTAGTTGAGGCAGTCGGTGAGCGCCACCGGCGTGGCGCCGACCGCGACCACGTTGCGCATGGCCTCAGCCACCGCGGTCGCCCCGCCCCAGTAGGGATCAATCAGTCCATAGAGGGGGTTGCCATCCACGGAGAGGGCTACGGCGGCGTTGCTGCCCTCCAGCGGAGCCATCACTCCCGCGCCGGCCTCGCCCGGGCGGATGACGGCGTAACCCTGCACCTCGGTGTCATAGTCGCGGTAGATATAGGCGCGCGAGCAGACGTTCATGTGTCCCAGCACCCGCAAGAGCACCTCGCCGAGGTCTCCTGGCTGAGAGAACTGTGGCTCCTCGCCGGTGTACTCCCGCGGCCGCTCCTCCCGCTCGTAGGAAATGCCCGAGGTCACTGCCTTCACCGGCGCCTCGCAGACGATCTTGCCGTGATAGGTCAGGCGGTAGACCGGCTCCGGAATGAACCGCCCGATGACCCGCGCTTGGGCGTTCTCGTAGATGTTGGGCAGGTCCCAGTCCTCGTTGTAGATGCGCAGCACCTCGGGAGTAAACCGCGCTGGCACCGCCAGCACGTATCGCTCCTGGGTTTCGGCGCAGGTCACCACCTCGGGCAGCAGGTTCTCCAGACCCACGTGCACCTCGTCCAGGTTGATCTCCACACCCATGCCCCCCGCATCGGTGATCTCGGAGGAGCCGCAGGCCAGGCCTCCGCCGCCGATGTCCTTGATACCAATCTTCAGGCCTAGTTCCTTGGCCCGCTGGCGGACGGCCTCGTTGGCCTTGCGCATACACAGGACGTTCTTGAGGAAGGGGTCCGGCACCTGAACGGCGCCCCGGTCTTCTTCCTTCTCCTCCTCGCTGAGGATCTTGCTGGCGAAGGCCGACCCGCCAAAGCCGCTGTCGTCGGTGGGCTTGCCCACCAGGATCATGTCGTAGGGCTCCTCCAGTGCTTCGCAAGGCACCGCCGAGTGGATAATGTCTTCCTCCGCCACCAGGCCCAGAGCGACGACGTTGACCAGGCAGTTGTCGTCAAAGGACTCGTGGAAGTACACATCGCCGGCGAGATTCGGCACGCCCAGGGCGTTGCCGTACTGCCAGATGCCATCCACCACGCCGCGCACGATCCACTTGGTGCGCTCGGCATTGGGGCCGGTGGGATCGCCGAAACGCAGAGGATCGGCGGTGGCAATGACCCGCGCGCCCATGCAATCCACGTCGCGCACGATGCCGCCGATGCCGGTGGCCGCGCCTTCGTTGGGCAGCACCTGGCTGGGGTGGTTGTGACTCTCGTGGGCGATGACGATGCCGTAGCGCTTGCCCTCGTGCTCGGTGAAGAAGACGATGCCGGCGTCTTCCTGCGGCCCCTGGATGACATTGGGCGCGTCGGTGGGCAGGAACTCCTTCAGCGTCGCCCGACTACTCTTGTAGGAGCAGTGCTCGGACCACTCGACGTTGAAGATGTTGATCTCGCAGATGGTGGGATCGCGCCCCAGGAGTTCGGCCACCCGTCGGGCCTCAAAGGGCGTCAGGCCCACTCCGAGTTCCTCCAGTTTCGCGCGGAGTTTCTCATCGTCGAATTTGGAGACATGCAGGATGCGTTTGTCCAGGGTCATGGTTAGGTGGCTCCTCCGAGGGCCGCTTGGTACGCGGGTGTGGCCGCAAGCCAACGTAGAGGTGCGGCACTAGCTGATTATAGCAGTTGCGGCTGCACACCGAAACTGGTTGCGTCGCTGGGTGCTGCGTGCAGCGATGCTTCTGGCTGCCTTTGCCCTCGCGGCGAGTCTCTGGTATCATGTGCTTGCTACCCACACCTATTCCCCACCCCTGGACGCTGGCGTGCTGCTTCCCCCGTCGCGACCCGGCGCCCGGCAGGGCCAAGGAGGAAGGCCTCGTAAGAACGCTTCACCCGGTTTCACCACTGTCGCTGCTACTCACGTCGTTGCTGCTTGTCGGGCTGTTAGTGCTAGCGACGCTGCTAGGAGGCGGGTGCTCGTTCCAGTGCGGCAATGTGCACCCCGCGGGCGGAGAAACCCCCAGTACGGGGCCGACCCCTATTCCGCCCGGCCCCGAGGAGACACCCAGCGCCGGTCCCGGCGAAGAAGCCGCCGGCCCTAAAGTCGTCGTGTTGGAGGTCGGGGACCAGTTCGACCCGGCGAAGAGAGAGGGCACCCACAAGACCGACACTTTCACCCCGGAGACCAAGGCCATCTACGTGAGCGCGGGTAGCAAGGGGCTGGAGAAGGACGCCACCATCACCGGCACCTTGAAGGCGGTCGAAGTCACCACCAAAGACGGGACCAAGATACGGGACCACGAGGTCGCCTCCACCGACATGAAGGCGCCCGGCGAGGAGTCCACAGTAAACTTCACCTTCAGCGCGCCCACGGCCGGCTGGCCCAAGGGCACCTACGTGGTGGAGATCGGAGTAGAGGGCAAGGTGATTGAGACGCGACCTGACCGTGGAGTAGGCTCGAATGTGACAGGCGCCAAGGGGAAAATGGTGAGTTTGTCGCGTGGCGCAGGCTTCCAGCCTGCGTCTCTCGGCCGTTCTTGTGAGGTCTTATCCCCGACCCCTCCGCGGAACCCGAGGGGTTGAAGCACCGCGAGCCTCATCCCTGGCCTCTTTCCGCACACCGGCGTTGCGCTGTGGACGTTCATCGGCAGCGCAGCGTAATAAGCCAGCGGGCGGCACGCGTAGGTGCCGCCCCTACAGGTAATCATCTCGGCCGCCCAGGCAGGCACGTGCCCGGGGCACCGCGGGCGGTCACCCCATCCGGCAGGGATAGGCTACCACCCAGTCGCGGACCGCTCGGATCGTCTGCGGCGGGCAGCGCGGTGGCATCACCCCCGCCGAGGTTACCACCAGCCCACGATGATGCGGCAGGGCCTCCAGGTCTCGTTCGAGCTGGGCGATGATCTCCCCCGCGCTCCGCGTCCACAGCACCGCATTGGTCCCGCCGACCAGCGCCTTGTCCGGGCAGGCGGCGCGCCCCTCGAGCAGCGTGGTATTGCCCAGCGGCGGGGAGGTGAAGGCCTCGAATCCGGCTACGGGCAGCCGAGCGAGGTCCGGCAGGAGGTCGCGCAGCAGGCCGCACATGTGCAGGAGGAGCAACCGCCCGCTCTCTTGCATGAGGCGACCGTAGGCCTCGATCGGCGGCACACAGTAGCGGCGGTACTGAGTCGGGGAGATGAGCGTGGTGGAGGTGTTCTCAACCAGATAGATGAGGTCCGCCGGCGAGCAATCGGCGAGGATCTCCGCCCGGCGAAGCAGCACCTGGTGCAAAGCAGCAAACAGCGCCTCCACTTCGGCCGGGTAGTCGGCCAACAGCAGATGGGCGTTTTCCACCCCAGCCAGCCATTCCACCCAGTACATGAGCGGCGATTCGCCGATGCTCTCGGTAGTCACCGCCGCGCCGCCGATCTGATCGAACCGAGCGCGCGCGGCCTGCAGCCCGGAGCGATCCAGTTCCGGCCGACTGTCCTCATAGAACTCCCGCATGATCTCCAGGTCCTCCCGGCCCTGCACCGGAAAGCGCACGGGATGCCAGGAACGGGAGGCCTCGTCCCAGCGGCAGTGCAGCTCGCAGGATCGGCCGCGGATGGTGTAAACCGTGCGCAGGAAGCCGTTCTGCGTGCTCGTCTGCAGGCTCCCGGCAACGTGCACCTCGCGGATGCAGCCGGGCAAGCCGACGTGTGGGTCGGAGCCGAGCCAGTCGTGGAGAGCCTCGACGGTCATGCTGCGGAAAGGCTCGGCCTGGGCGCAAGGGTAGGCCTCGCTGAGTTTGGGCCAGAAGGGCAGGTGGTCCACAGGCTGAAACCGTAGGGCCGCCAGCCAGCGCTCCTTGGGGGTCATCGCTACAGGCGCCTCCTTGCTTGGGGCTAGGCGCAGATTCGGCGCCGGGTCGAGCAGGTCCTGCCTGGCGGCAGGCGGCCAGCCGGCACCTCCTCGACCGGCGGCTGTCTGCTGGCCCCGCCTGCTGCAGGCTCTCTCTGCTTTGAGTCGCACCTCTCAGCAGGTGAGCACACTAGCCTTGGCGAACCCCGCGGCTGCTGGCGGCGTCTACCGCCTTTGTAAGTCAGTCGCATACAAGGGAGTGACCAAGATGCCGGAAGCCGGAGTCTTCACTGCAGCAGAGATGATAGACATCGCTATCCAACTAGAACAGAACGGGCAGGCCTTCTACACCCAGGCGGCCCTCCGGGCCCAGGACGAGGAAATCAAGCGATTCCTGGAGTTCTTGGCCAAAGAAGAGCAACGCCATGAACAAGTCTTCCGCGACCTCAAACCGGCCGAGCGCGAGCACCGTCCCGCTCAGGAGTATCCCGGCGAACGGTCGGAGTATGTGCAGGTGCTGCTGGAGGAGCGCCTGCTCCCCAGCGGGGAGATCGTCGAAAAGGTGCTGCCCGGCCTGGACTCCGAAACGGAGATCCTCGACTTCGCGCTGGGCTTTGAAAAGGACACCATTCTCTTCTACTTCGAGATGCGCCACTTGTTGGGCGAAGCCCATCGGCCTATCATCAACGAGATCATCGAGCAGGAGAAGCATCACGTGACGCGGCTGCGGCGCCTGTGCCGGGCCTGCCGGGCGAAGGAAGGCTAGCATGAGCGGAAGCCCTCAGCCGCTGATCGTGGCCGTGGCCGGCAGTCCCCGGCGGGGCGGCAACACCGAGACGCTTCTGCAGGCGGCCGTCCAGGGAGCGACCGAAGAGGGCGCGCAGGTGGAGTGGGTGCGGCCGAACCTGATGAAGTTCGTGGCCTGCCAGCACTGTGGCGGGTGCAGCGCCACCGGGGTTTGTGTTGTCCAGGACGACATGCAGGCGGTGTACGCACTCATCGAGCGCATGGACGGGATGATCCTGGCCTCCCCTATCTACTTCGGCAGCGTCACCGCCCAGGTCAAGGCCCTGATTGACCGGGCCCAGGCGCTCTGGGTCCGCAAGTACCTCCTGCATCGGCCCCTCTCGGAGGACGGCAAGCCGCGCCCGCTGCTCTTTCTCTCGGCACTGGGCGGGCGCTCCCGGGGGCACATCCGAGCCGCCCGCACGGTGGTGAGAGCATTCCTCAACACCTGGGACGGCGAGTACCAGGAGTTGATCTTCCCGCGCATTGACCTGGAGGGAGAGATCACCGAGCACTGGACGGCCCTGCCCCAGGCACACGCCGCCGGCCAGGAGATGGCGGCGCGCCTCAAGCACTCGCCCTAGGCCCGTCAAGTCCTCGCACCTAGGGTGCGAAGCGATAGACCCGCAGGTAGGCATCCTCGACCGGCTGTCCGCCCAGGCGCGACCGCCAGCGTTGCTCCTCGGGCGAGAGCGGGAGTAACCGGTAGGCCTCCTGTTGTCCCGCTTTTGCGCGCAGCTCCGCCAGCAGGCGCTCGGTGTGGGAGCGGGCGAGATCCGAGCCCCGGTCGCGCGCAATCACCCACACGCTTACCCCTGACTTCGGGAAATTGGCGACCTCCCGGGGAAGCGGTTGCCAGGTCAAGGTCTCGTCCACCAAGTCCACGAAGCGCACCGGCCCGGTGAAGTAGCGCCCGGCCGGTGCGTCCCACCAGGCGACAGCGATGTCGCCCGGTTTCCCGCGAGAC
>CALFVE010000144.1 GCA_937928475.1 uncultured bacterium
GCCGCCGCCTCCTCCGCCTCGTGCTCCACCTCCGCGGCCCCCACCGCCTCGGCCGTCGCGATCCCCGCCTCCGCCCTTCCGCTCACGCGGCTCGGGGAGGACCTCGCCGTCTACTCCTTTGGCGGTCAGGCGCACCTTCCCCTCGCTGTCCACCTCGATCACCTTCACGCGCAGGGTGTCGCCGACCTTGCAGAAGTCCTCGGTCTTCTCCACCCGGTAGGGCGCCAGTTGCGAGATGTGCACCAGACCGTCGCGACCCGGCATGAGTTCCACGAAGGCGCCGAAGGGGGTGGTAGAAACGACCTTGCCGGTAAAGATCTCGCCGACTTCCACCTCGCGGGTCATGTCGTAGATGGCGGTGCGGCAGGCCTCGGCCTTCTCCCCGTCCTCCCCGAAGATCAGGACGGTGCCGTCATCTTCCAGGTCAATTTGGACGTCGTACTGGTCTTGGAGTTTGCGCACGTTCTTGCCGCCGGGGCCGATGACCATGCCGATCTTCTCAGGGTCAATCTTCAGGGTGAACATGCGCGGCGCGTACTTGGACAGGGAATCGCGAGGGGTGGGAAGAGCCGCCTCCATCACGTCCAGGATCTGCAGGCGCGCCTCCCGGGCCTGGCTGAGCGCTTCCCGCAGAATCTTGGGGTTCAGGCCTGGCACTTTCATGTCCAGTTGCAAGGCGGTGATCCCCTGCCGCGTCCCCGTCACTTTGAAGTCCATGTGTCCGGCGTGATCCTCCAGGCCCTGGATGTCCGTGAGGATCGCGTACCTATCGTCGCTTTCCCAAATCAGGCCCATGGCGATGCCGGCCACGGGAGCGGCGATCTTGATCCCCGCGTCCATCAAGGCCAGACTGGTAGCGCAGGTGGCGGCCATCGAGGAGGAACCGTTGCTCTCCAAGACTTCGGAGACGGCGCGGAGGGTGTAGGGGAACTCTTCCTGCGGCGGCAGGAGGCGCTCCACTGCTTTCTGGGCCAGGTGTCCGTGCCCGATCTCGCGCCGCCCGGGGCTACGCAGCGGGCGCACCTCGCCGACGCAGAAAGGCGGGAAGTTGTAGTGGTGCGAGAAGCGGGTGTACTCTTCCTCCTCCAGGGTGCGCACCAGGCGCTGATCGCGGGTGGCGCCCAGGGTAATGGTGGTGAGCACCTGGGTCTCGCCGCGCGTAAACAGAGCGGAGCCGTGGGGGCGCGGCAGCAGACCCGCTTCGCAAGATACAGGCCGCAGCTCCCGAAAGCCACGGCCGTCGGCGCGCCGTCCTTGGTCCAAGATCAAGCGCACCATCTGCTCTTGGGCGATCTGCTCGACGGCCGCGATCACGTCGCCCTTGGGGTCCGGGAACTGGTCGGCGAGGGCCTCGACCAGCCGGTTGATGAGGTCGTGCTCGGCTTGGTAGCGTTCGCTCTTGAGGGGGATGCCGATGATGTGCGCAATCTCCTCGGTGGCCTGCTCGCGGACATAGGCCACGATCTCCGGCCGGGGCGCCCACAGGGGATAGTCTTTCTTGGGCACCCCCGCTTTGTCTCGTAGCCGCTCAATCATCTCCACCACCGGCAGACACTTCTGGGTGGCTTGCTCCAAGGCGTCCGCCAGCGTGTCCTCGGAGACCTGGTTGCCCTCCATCTCTACCATGACTACGCCTTTGCGGGTGGCGACCACCAGCATGTCCAGGTCGGCGGCCTCCCGCTGCTCGAAACTGGGGTTGTAGATGGTCTGGCCGTCCAGCAGCGCTACCCCCACCACTCCGAAGGGCCCGTCGAAGGGCAGCGAGGACAGGTGCATGGCAGCCGAGGCGCCGATCATGGCCACCAGATCGGCGGCGTTGGCGTTCTCGGCGGAAAGCGCGGTGGCAATGACCTGCACGTCGTGGCGCAGGCCGGAGGGCAATAGGGGCCGAATCGGCCGGTCAATCTTGCGGGAGATGAGGGTGGCCTCCTCGGAGGGCCGGCCCTCGCGCTTGAAAAAACCGCCGGGGATGCGCCCTACGGCGTACATCTTCTCCTCGAAGTCTGCCCGCAGGGGCAGGAAGTTGGCAGGTACGGGATCCTTGGAGACGGTCACGGTGACCAGCACCATTGTCTCCCCATAGGTGGCCAGCACGGCGGATTCCGCCTGACGGGCCAGCCTCCCGGTTTCCAGGGTCAGCGTGCGACCCATGAAGTCAATACTCTCCTGGTGAACCATCATTTACCTCCTGGGTAATAGGCAGGGGGAGGCGGTCCGGGGGAGAAAGGAGGAAGCAGGGAAAGGGGAGGGGAAGAGGCGGGCCAGGCCGGGAGCGCGGGCGTCTACTCTTCGGCCTGGTCATATGAGCGCTGGGCTGCGCAACCCCGCGAACCGTAGTCTCTTCAGCCTCCACTTTCCCTGTTTCCCCGAGTCTCCCCAGGGCCACATCCGCCCCGGTGGGCTCGGAGCCCACTGATCTTTAGTATGTGACAGGCCTCTCGCCTGTCCTCGGGGCACTTCGCCCCTAGTAGGGCCCGCTGGCCGCAGGTGAGAGGCCTGCCGCCCGCTGCTAGTCCGTCGTCCCTTAGTTGCCCCTTTGCCCTTCAGTTAGTCCGCGGGCGCCAGGGCCTGTGCTGCGCTCTGGCCCAGCACCCCTACCGCCGCAGGCCCAACGACCCAATCAAGGCGCGGTACCGTGCGATGTCCTTCTTGCGCAGGTAGTTGAGCAACCGCCGCCTCTGCCCGACGAGCATGAGCAGCCCCCGCCGGGAATGGTGGTCCTTGCGATGAGCGCGGAGGTGTTCGGTCAGGTACTGGATCCGGCTGGTCAGCAAGGCCACTTGCACCTCGGGCGACCCCGTGTCGCCTTCATGCAGGGCGTATTTCTTGATAATCTCCGCTTTCTGGTCGCTGCTGAGCGGCACTGGGACTCACACCTGTCTCTTCCTTACGAGTCCTCCCCGACGGTGGAGGGAAGGGGAAGACCGGCAGCCCCTTACGCAAGCGCCGGTCCGGCGACGCCGCTGGAAGCAGCAAGCGCGCCCGGCCGGCGCGGGGACTGCTGGAAGTATCGTAACAGAAGAGGGACAGAATGTAAAGAGGGCGCGGGCGCAGCCGGCGGGCTGCAGCCGCCGCGTTCATCGGGCGCCTGCGCAGACCCCGGGCCCTGGCATTGTTCACTCGCGCCGCGCGCCGCGCGCCTTGCGCCTTTCCAGGGCCTGCTTCATCTGCTCCAGGAACTCCCCAAACACCGCCTCGGCGCCCTCCACCTGGCGGTATACCATCTCGTCGTTCAGCGTCAGGTAGTCGTGCACCACTACGTTACGCAGGCTCACGTACTCGATGAGTCGGTCAGCGAGGTTGCGACTGAGCATATGCCGCTTGGCCATGTTCTGGAAGCAGGCCACGTGGGAAGGCCCGGGATTGTAGCCTCGCCCCAGCATGAGCATGCGGGCGGCGTCGGAGGCGCTTTCCACAATCAGTTGGAGCAGGCGCTCCGCGGCTCGCCGCAGGCGGCTGTCAGCCAGGTACTCATCCAGGGATACCGAAGCCAGCGCCGCCAGTTCCTCCAGGTATCCGCGCAGGGCGGCCAGGCGTTCGGTGACGGCAGCAACGTAGGTGGGTTTCATCTCTCCTCCCGGCAGTAGAGACTGGTGAGCGCGTCGCCCGCCCAGGCTTCCTAGCCTGTGTCTGGGGTCAAGCCCTCTTCTTTGGCAGAGGCCGGCACTCCGGTAGCCGCCGGATGCGGCGATGGCGGGGATGTCTTACTCGCCTCCCGCCTCTTGCCTCTCGCCTCCCCCCAGATGCTCCCACTGCGCCTGGCGCCATTTCTCCGCGTCGGCGAAGGCTCGGGCGGCCAGAGAGCGGAAGCGCAGAAACTCCCCCTCCTGCGATTCGAAGAGAGCAATCCCGGTGTCGGCGACCACCGCCAGGAAGTTGGGCTGAGCCTCATTGAGCAGCGAGATGTCCAGGGGCGCGCCCCCGATGACCTGATTGAGCCGCCGGAAGATGTTCATGCGCCGCTCGCCGTCCACGTGCCCCTCGGCGAGCACCGCCAGGTCAATGTCGCTCTTCTCCTCCTCCCGGCCCTCGGCGCGCGAGCCATGGAGAACGACCAGGCGCAGGCCGAGGTCGCGGGCGGCCTGAGCCAAGGCGGCAGGGTCGTGCGCAAGGAGTTGTTGTCGCCGGCGAGGCATCGGTCCTATCTTCGCCGCGCGCGCGGTCGTCGCCTTCCGTCGGCGAGCCCAACTGGGCGGGTGCGGGCCGGTTTCAGCCTGGGCTGCGCCTGGCCTTCAGCCGACCCCTGCGAGGAAGGCCGAGCACCTACCAGCCGCAGCGGCGTTTTCCTGGTGCTCCCTTTGCCTTTTCTCGCTTTCTCTCTTCCGCACTATCCGCTATCGTGCGCGGTGATCTCGGGATGGACAAAGTGGAGGCCAGATGGGGCTTGTCGGCAGGGGGGAGGTCGCGTCCCCCCGGCGCTACCCATGCGGCCTTTCCTGAAGGAAGAGGGATACCCCTCCCTGTCCCCCTATCCACTCTGCGCCATTCCCGCTATAATTCCGCGTCACCGCCCGGTTCTCCTAATCCCCCATGAGTGACGAGATCGAAAGAGAAATTGAGGCCGCCGAGACGGCGCCCTCCCAGGGCCTGGCGGGAGCCGCCGTGCTGATGATGGCTACCACCTTGCTCAGCGCCGTCACCGGGTTAATCCGCGCCAGCGCCCTGACCTGGCACTATGGAGCGACCGAGGACCTCAATGCCTATTTCCAGGCCTTTCGCATTCCCGATTTCGTTTACTTCCTGGTGGCCGGGGGAGCCATGCGCACCGGGTTTGTCCCTGTATTCTCGCAGTATCTGGCGCGCGGGGAACGGGAGCGGGCCTGGCGGACTTTCTCGGCCACTTTGTGGATCATGCTCCTAGTGGCTTCCACCGTAGTGGGGCTCGGTATTATCTTTGCCCGGCCCTTGACTTTGCTGGTGGCCGTAGGTTGGCGGGGGCCGGAGTATCGCCATCTGTACGACCTGACCGTCTACCTGATGCGGATTATGTTTCCCGCCGAGATCTTCATGTTGCTCGGCGGCTTACAAATGGGGGCGCTCAACGCTCAGAAGCATTTCCTGTGGCCGGCTCTGGGTCCGATCTTTTACAACCTTCTGATCATTGCCGCGGCGCTGGTTTCTCCGCTGCTGTGGGGACTGCCCACCGTGGCCTTTGCGGTGCCTCTCTCGGCACTGTGTTGCAATGTGCTGCTGATGATCCCGGCGCTGCGCGCTCGCGGCGCCCGTTTACTGTGGCTGCTCGACTTTCGCGACGAGGGTTTCCTGCGCGTAGTTCGCCTGGCAGTGCCCGTCGTCTTCGGGCTGGCCATTGCCGAAGTGATCACGGTCATTACCAGTAACATGGCGACCTGGGTGGACCCGGCCAATGGTTCTACCGCCTTTGAGCTGGCCAATCGCCTCTGGAAGTTCCCCACTCGTTTCATCGGCGCCGGCATTGCCATCGCCGTCTTCGCCTACCTGGCGGACCGCTACGCACGGGAAGATCACGAGGGCTTTCGCCGGGACTTTTCCTTCGGCATGCGCAGCACGATGTTTCTCACCATCCCCCCTGCCCTCATCATGATTATCCTGCGGGAGCCGATTATCCGCCTGCTCTATCCCGGGTTGAGCGCCGAGCGCATTGTGGTCACCGCTGATGCGCTGCTTTGGTATAGCCTGGGCATCCTTCCGCTTTCCCTGGTCTACATTCTGGCGCGCGCTTTCTATGCTCGTCACGACACGGTGACCGCAGTCTGGGCCGGCGGGGTTTCGGTAGCGGTCTGTGTGGGATTAGCCTTTCCTCTGGGACGGGTGATGGGGGTAGGCGGCCTGGCGCTGGCCACCTCGCTGGGCAACTGCGCCAATGCGCTGCTGCTAGGCTGGCGCCTGCAGCGGCGAGTGGGGGGCCTAGACGGCAAGCGCATCCTGCAAAGCCTGCTGCGCCAGCTGCTCCCGGCGCTGGGCTTCGGCGTGGTCTGTTGGGGGAGCCTGCGCCTGCTCCAGTCCTATCTGGGGGTCACGGGGGCCGTGGCGAAACTGGTGAATGCCTTCGGGCCGATGTTGGCAGCAACGCTGGTCTTCTTGGCTCTGGCCTGGCTCTGTCGCGTAGAAGAACTGGTCTCAGCCCGCCGCCTGCTCACCCGCCGCTTCCGGCGGCGCCGCTGACCGCCGGGGCGCCGAGCCGCCCGGTGAGCGGCGGCCGGGCCGTGCCCCAGGCGCAGGCGTCTGGGGCGAACCAGGCTAGGCGGCGCGCACCGACCGGGGCAGTCGCAGGCCATGTGCCCGAAGCAGGGGCTCGTCACACAGCACCTGGCGGGCAGGCCCGCTCGCCACGATTTGCCCCCCGTCCATGAGCGCTACCCGTTCGCACAGGCCCCAAGCCAGGTCGAGGTCGTGGGTCGCAATGATCTTGGTCAGGGGGAGCGAAGAAAAGAGCCGGACGAAGTCTTCCCGCCCGGCCGGGTCAAGGCCGCCGGTGGGGTCGTCAAGCGCCAGCAGGCGACAGTCGAGCACTAGCACCGTGGCCAGGGCCACGCGCTTGCGTTGCCCCAGGCTCAAGTGTTGCGGGGGGCGGTCGGCGTATTCGAGCATGCCCACGGAGCGCAAAGCCGCCTCCGTGCGCTCGCGGGCCTCCGCTTCGCTCAGCCCCAGGTTGAGCGCCCCGAAGGCCACGTCATCGAAGACGGTGGGCATGAACAACTGGTCGCTCGGGTCCTCGAAAAGCAGGCCGACCAGCCGCCGCACCTCGCGCAGGCTGCCGTCGTTGACCACCCGACCGAAGACCTCGACAGTCCCTTCCCCGCGCAAGATGCCGTTCAGATGCAGGAGCAGGGTGGACTTCCCGGCGCCGTTGGGACCGATAAGACCGAGGGTTTCCCCCGAGGCGACCTCGAGGTGCACTCCGCGCAGGGCCTCGCGCCCGTCAGGGTAGGAGTAGGTGAGGTTACGCACGCGCAGGGCAAGGCAAGAGGCGGATGGGAAGTGGCCAGCGGCAAGTGGAGAGGGCCGAGCGGAGACGGCAGGCCCTCCTCCCTCGGATAAGGGAGGCCCGGGGACCCGAATCCTTGCGCCCTCACCGCTCGGGGCGAACTCTTTCATACCACCACCATCAGCGCCGCACCCGCAACTACCGCGGCTAGAGCCAGCGTGTCAGTTGGGCGCCACCGTCCCTGCGTGACCACCGGCAAGGTCCCGGTGAAGCCCCGCGCCGCCATGGCGTAGCCCACGCGCTCGGCCCGCTCGAAGCCGCGCAGAAACAGCGTGCCGATCATTGCTCCTGCCACCCGCGCCCGGCGGCCCAGGGACGGCGGCGTCCCGCGTGCGTCGCGGGCATGGGTCATCCGCTGCCCCTCCTCCGGGAGCACCGCCAGGTAGCGGACGGTGAGGGAAAGCACCGTGACCAGCAGGGCCGGCACCCGCAGTTGGCGGAGCGCGGAGAGCAGATGGTGCGGTGGAGTCACCTCCCCCAGCAGGCTAAGCGCCAGGAGGCAAACCAGGGCTTTCGCGATTACCGCTGCGAAGGCGAGCAGGCCTGCTTCCGTGACCGCCAGCGAGCCCCACTGGGCGACCGTCGGGCTTTCAGCGTGACGGAAAAACGGCAGAGAGGCCCCCGCCAACAGGACAAAGGGGAGGGCTACCCCCAAACGCGCCAGCAAGCGGCGCAGAGGCAGGCCCGCGGCCACCCACAGCAGCAGCAGCGCCGCCGCCGGCCAGGCCAAACGCGCCAGCGCCGGTGCAGGGACGGCCAGGGCTGCCCCGATCAGCGTCAGGCAGCACAGCACCTTGGCTGCTGGGTGGAGGCGCTGCAAGCAGCCCCCGAGAGCAGTGGGGTCATTCGGTCCGCGCATCCTCACCACGCCGCCGCGCGACCAACAACCGGACGAGGCCGTACAACACGGCAAAGACTACCAGCGTGCCCACCACTCCCGCCGCGGTGGTGGCGAGTCGGGAATTGCCCACACCGGGCATCCCATAGTCTGGAATCGGCGAGGACACCAGCGGACCTATCTCAGCGCGGTGTGCAAACCCCAGCGTCTCCGCCACCTTCTCCAGACCATCGGGCCAAGAGGAGGCAAAGGGAGCCAGGACCGCCGCCACCCCCAGCGCAGCGAGAAGAATGCCCAGCCAGGCTGTGCGCTTCATTCGGCCACCTCCGCGGGGCGGGGCACCGGCCACAGGTCTGGCCGCGCCGCCGCGATCACCGCCAGCGCGCCGGCGGTCAGCAGCGCCTCGCCTACCCCGATGAGCGCGTGGATGCCTAGCATGGCCGGAAATACCACTGCTGCCGCCGCCGTTCCGGACAAGACAAGTTCGGCGGCACAGAACAGCGCGGCCACCACTACCGTTGCCCAGGCTGCGACTACGGTCGGAAGGAACGGCCGCCCGCCGCTGGGCACGGCGCGCCCCAGGGCTCGGTAGACGGCCGCCGCCACCAGGGGTGCGACCACTGCCATGTTGAGCACATTCGCGCCCAGCGCCGACAGCCCGCCGTCCTGGAAAACGAAGCACTGCACTACCAGCACGGCAGTCATCACCAGCATCGCCGCCCAGGGGCCAAGCAGGATGGTGACCAGCGCCGCGCCCAGCAGGTGCCCCGAGGTGCCGCCCGCCACGGGGAAGTTCACCATCTGTCCGGCAAAGACAAAGGCCCCCATCACACCCAGCAGGGGGGCTTTCTCCGGGGGCAGCGTCCGCCGCAGCCGCGCGCAGGCGTAGCCCACGGCGCCGGCGGCGACGGCCCCGCTGGCGACCGCCGTGGGCAGGTTCAGGAATCCGTCGGGTATGTGCATGGCGCCACGTCCTAAAGTCGGAAGTCGTAAGTCGAAGGTCGAAAGCGGGGGGGAGTGGCGCTTCCCAGGCTCTCGCTCTCGACTCTCGACCTCCGCCTCGCCACTTCCGACTTTCGACTCTCGACCTCTGCCATTACTTCACCGCATATCCCAGGTCCACGTACCACTGGTCCTCGTCCCCCGCGCCGCGGTTCCAGATGCGCCCGGCCATCAGGGAGAGGCGACTGGTTATCTCCCAGGTCAAACCCAGAGACGCAGTTCCGGCCGGACCGCTCACGAAGTCACCGACCGCCGCCAGGCCGGGGGCCACAGGGAGTTCCCCGCCCAGCATGAGCCGG
>CALFVE010000145.1 GCA_937928475.1 uncultured bacterium
AAGTGCGCCTTGCCCTACCAGGCCCCGCCGGATCTTCCCTTGGCGGCGCAGCGAGGTAATCCATTCGTCCATATAGCGCTGCGCTGCCTCCTGCAACCGCATGTCCAGCGAGGTGTAAACGCGCAGGCCTCCGCGGTACACCACGTCGGCCCCGTACATGCGCGTGAGCACCTGAATCGCCAGGTGGGCGAAGTAGGGAGCCCGGCTGATCACCACCCCGGGAGGCAGTTCCCCCGCGCCTTCCGCGATCAGGGGCTGCCGAGCGGCTTCCTTGGCCTCCTGAACGGCCAAATCGCCGTTTCGGACCATCGCCTCCAGGACTTCGGCGCGGCGCGCTTTGGCGAGTTCCGGGTGCACCACGGGGTCAAAGCCGCTGGGCCGCTGGGGCAGGCCCGCTAGCAGGGCGCACTCGGCAAGATTGAGGTCCTGGGGGCGCTTGCGGAAGTAGGTCTGCGCCGCCGTTTTCACCCCGTACGCCCCGTGCCCGTAGTAGACCTCGTTGAGGTACATCTCCAGGATCTCGTACTTGGAGAAATTGCGCTCCAGTTCCAGCGCCAGCAACACCTCCTTGAGTTTCCGGCGCCAGGTGCGCTCGTGGCTCAGCCAGATGTTGCGCGCCAACTGCTGGGTGATGGTGCTCGCGCCCTGCTGAACCTTCCCGCCCATCAGATCCACGAAGGCCGCCCGCAGGATATCACGGGGGCTGATCCCGATGTGATCGAGGAAGCGCCGATCCTCAATGTCCACCGTGGCCTGGATCAGGTGATGGGGAATCTCGGCGAGGGGAACGTATTCGCGGTTCTCCTTGAATACTCTGGCAATCAGCGTGTGGCTGACCGAGCCGTCCGGATGGCGCTCCGTGGAGTAGATCTCGGTGATCAGCGGGGGCTGCCAGCCGCGCTGACGGATCTGCTCAGGCATGAGGGTGTGCAGGCCCCCGAGGGCGCCGATGCTAAACCCGAAGCCCGAGGCCGCGCCCGTCAGGAGAACAGCGTTCAGGTAGGCAAAGAAGCGAGGAATCCCCACGCGACGTTTGCGCATGATCTCAGACCGCAACCCTCAAGACCGGACTGTGGCACCCATTCGGTGACGCGCCGAACCTGTCGCAGGCAAGCACGCGCCAGCCCGCCGCCCCGGCCAGGCCGACTCGTTGTACTCTTTGACGTCTTGTCCGCGACGGTGGTTTCAATAGCACCCTGCCGTGATGGCCTTCCGCAGGTATTCTACGTCGCCTCGCAGCAACCGGGGCCGCTCCGACGGTGGATACTTGGCCAGCGCCTCCTCCTCGATGGTAAGAGCCCCGGAATAGCCGGCCGCCGCCAGCAGGCGGGCCAGACGCTCGAAATCGAGATCACCCTCCGGCGCCGGACAGACGCAGCAGCCGTATTCCCAGCCCAAGGGCCGCTGCCGCTCTCGGCTCGGCTCCGGATAGGCGATGTTCTTCACGTGCACATTGCAGACACGAGGGGCAAGACGCGCGACGATCCGGTAGACGCCAGACAAAGGATAGCCGGCCCAGTACAAATTCGCCGGGTCCAGGGTCAGACCTACGCGAGGACTGGGCATTGCCGCCAGCATCTCCTCCAGCCACGCCAGGTCACCGCCCTGCCGCCCGTGGTTCTCCACCGCCAGGCACACCTGGGAGCCCGCCGTCGCCTCCAGAACCCGCTGCAGGCACTCCACATACAACGCTACTCGGCGGCGCCGACTTAGCCGGTCCGGGCCCGACATGGCGCCGTCCAGACGCATCACCCGCGCTCCCAATGCCTCTGCCACGCGCACCGCCTCGATGGCCCAGGCCACCTCGGCCTTCCGGTCGGGCGCATTGAAGTTGTTAGGTAGAAACAACGCCGAAACGCGTAGCGAAGCCTCCCGGTACAGGTCGGCGGCTTGCGCGGTCGCCTCCGGTGTCGCCACACTCAGGCTGGCCTCCAAGGAATCCTCCAAGGCAGGAATCCGCAGGTTCCGGGAGAGCGCAATCTCCACCGCCGCCAGGCCCAGTGCCCGAAGCCCCTGCCGCAAGCTATCGAATCCGGCCTGGAAGACGGTTACCTCCCGGATAGAAACATACATCGCAGAAGACATAATACGAAACCCCGAAGCGGAAAGCAATGCGCGGAGCGCTTGCTCGCTTCGCGCGGGCTGGATGACACCCTGCCCTGGGCTGTGCTATAATCGTCCCGCCATGAGAGGTCCCCGCGAGGTGCTGCGGCGGCTCGAGGACTCCCTGCGCCACGCGGTGGAGGGCGTGGGGCGTCTCTTGCCCGGTAAACTTCAACCCTTGGAGCTAGCCGCGGAATTGCGTCGCGCTATGCAGCAAAGCCAGACGCAAAGCCCTGAGGGGATTTACGTCGCCAACCGCTACCAGTTGCGTCTGGCTCCGGCCGATCTCGATCTGTTTGGCGGGCTGCGGGAGGAACTGGAGGCGCAACTCGCCGAGGACCTCGCCGAGTACGCCCGTGAGGAGGGATACCTAGCCGGCCCCTTGGTGCGCGTGAGCATGGAGCCCGAAGAGAGCCTCCCGGCAGGACGTGTGCAGGTGACTGCCGCGTTTGACTCGGACCCGCTGCCGGCCCGGCTCACCGTGCTGGGGGGGCTGCCTCCCCAATCCTGGCAGATTCAGGGGCAGGTTATTCTGGGGCGGTCCGATCTGTGCCACGTGCGCCTGGATGAGCCTGCGGTTTCCCGGCAACATGCGCGTCTGTACTGGACCTATCCCGGGTATGTCCTGGAGGACCTGGGTAGCCAGAACGGCACTTTCGTGGGTGGGGCACCTATCAGCCGTGCCTTGCTCCAGGAAGGCGACGTGATCGAGGTTGGCCTGGTGCAATTAGGATTCTCGTACCGCCTGGACTGAAGATGGAGATCGCCCTGCTGGTTGCACGATACCTGTTTGTGGCCCTGATCTACCTGTTTGTATACTTGGTATATCGGGGGCTGATCGCGGAGGCGCGGGCGGCGCGCGCCGA
>CALFVE010000146.1 GCA_937928475.1 uncultured bacterium
GGTGTTCAGCCGGTCCAGCATCGGCGTCAGTTGGGCGATCGTCTTCTGAATACCCGGCGCGTGAAAGTAAGAACTGCCTACGTTGCACCAGTACGACTGAATCCCTCGGGAGAGGGTGAGCGCGGCGTTGCGCAGCAGACCGGCTTCCACTTCCTTGTCGGTACGGAAGGCGCCCTGTTCCTGCCTCCCCTGGCCGACGTAGTTGCGGGCGTCGTTCTCGATGATCATCGGCTTGCCGCGCAAGACTAGCGAGTCGGAGACCCCCTCCGCCTCGTAGGCAAAGCCCAGCGAGCGCGCGTGATAGTCGGCGGGCGTGAAGATGAGGTCGAGATCCGGATCGTCCAGCATCTCGGCCGTGTCATAGGACCCCGACAGCAGCAGGATGTTGGGGAAGGACTGCCCGTCGCCCAGCCCGTCGAATGCAGAGAGAATCTGCCAGCCCATCAGCGGCTGCTTGGTGATATCCAGGCCCACCAGGCGCTGCCGGCCGAATTCCGCGCAGGTCTGCTTGATAGTGCGCACGATGGTGCGCTGCTTGCGCAAGAAGACCTCGCGCATGAAGCGGCAGTAGTCATGCTCCTTCCGGGCGATATCGGTCTCAATCCAGTGGAAGAGGCCGGGGCGCTCCAGGCGCACATTGGCCGGCAAGGACGATACGGGCAGAGGTTCGCCTTTGAGGGTGGGAGTTGCCGTCGCCTTCTTCTCCAGCCATTCGCGGTCGCGCGGCACGCGCACGGTCTCGAACGTCACTTGGGGGTCGCCCCAGGCTTCCTGCAACTCCTGCTCGCTAGCATATCGCTGCCGCACCCAGGCGCGGAAAGCCGCCTCACTCGCCGGGGAGCAGTCGAACATCTTGCCGGAGATGGTGAGCATGGTGCAGCCTTCGCCGTGAGAGGCTTCGAGATACCCTACGATCCGCTCGCCCCACGGTTGCGACTCGCAGTAGCGCACCAGCCGCTGCAGGTACTCGGTCATATCCGCAAGGTACTTCTCCGAGGCCCAGCAGGCGTTGGGGTAACTCTTGCCGTCTTCGTCTGTCTGCTGGTCGTTTGGGTGGAGTTCAAACCAGTTGCGCGGCGGCGTGCAAGTGGGGCGCAGGACGAAGAGGGCCTCGGGCTGCAGCGAAAGCACGACCTCGACCTGTTCGTTGAGGCGCAGACGCGCGCGGCTGCTTTCCTGGGGCCGATGCTCTGGCGGGATGCCCCAGAACTCCTGGTCCTCCTCCGGATGGGTGCGCAGGTAGAAGACCTTGACCCCGCTGTCCACAAACTCCTTGACACGATCTTCCCAGTCGCCCCAGATGATATAGTCGCAGTAGGCAGCCTGAGAGACCGGCTCGCCATTGTGGAGCAGGACGGGACGCCCGGCATAGAAGCGGATCAGTTGCGGACTGGCGCTCTGCATCGGTCAGACTTCTCCTTCGCCTGCGGCCTCATCTGGGTCCGCCGTGGCCGGTTGCACCTCGGCGGTTGCCTCCACGACCGGTGCCGAGGGTGGAGCAATGTGCTGGCACACGGGCTCCTCCGCCTCCAGTGACTCCAGCGCCTGGATCAGGTCATCAAGCAGCAGGAACTTCTCGCGCAGTTCTGGCTTATACGGCCCCAGGGGTGTGACTTTCTGGGTGATCTCGTCAATCAGGTGGGCGAACTCCGGCCCCTCGGCCGCGGAGACCCAACGGAACCAGAAGCGCTCCGGCGGGACGCCGGCGAAGGCCAGGAGTTCCTTGAGCATGGTCATCCGCCGGCGAGCGTAGTAGTTCCCCTCGGCGTAGTGGCAGTCGCCGATGTGGCAGCCGGCCACCAGGACCGCATCCGCCCCGCGCTCGAAAGCGCGCAGGACGTAGAGCGGGTCAATCCGACCCGAGCAGGGCACCCGCACGATCCGCACGGTGGCGGGGTAGCGCAGACGCGAGGACCCCGCTAGGTCGGCCCCGGCGTAGGAGCACCAGTTGCAGAGCAGGGCCACGATGCGCGGCTGCCAGAGGGAGGGTTCGTGCGTGGTCGGCTGGTCAGTTGCCTCAGTTGCCATGTGAGTTACCTCGGCCGGGTGTGGCGGCGCGCTCATCGCTCGTAGAAGCTCTCGCGGGGTCCGATGCGGACTACATCCACGACACGCGTCTCGTCCTGCACGATGTACATCACTCGTTAGTTTCCGACGCGAAGGCGCCGGCGGCCTGCAAGTTTGCCGTGCAGGGTCTTCGTGTTGGGGCCACCGGGGTCCCGGCCCAAGTCGGCCAGGCGCTCGACAATGCGCCGGCCCACCTCCTCGGGAAGCGCAGCCAAGTCCTTGCGAGCCGTCGCGCGCAAGACCACCGTGTAGCTCACAAGCCGAGTTCCCTTCGCACCTGCTCAAGAGGAATCCGCTCTTGGTTGTTGGGATCTGCAGCGGCCTCTTCTAGTGCCTTCAGTAGAGCTTGATCCTCACCTTCCTGCTCCGCCCAGCGGCGCAGGAGCCGACGGGAGAAGCGCCACTTGCCTGCAATCTTGGTCCCCGGAATGCGACCCCGGCGCGCCTCGGCGACGAGCGTTGCCCGACTGATGCGCAGGTATTCGGCAGCTTCCTCGGGAGTCAGGAAGTCAGGCATGCGCGCTTTCTTCGGGTTCTGTTCAGCTACACGCATAAAGCATCCACCTCCGCCAATATCTGCTCGTCGGTGAAGCCGCGCAGGCTGGGGCAGCCCGCCGCACAGGCTACCGCGCAGGTGCCGCAGCCTTTGCACAGGCCCTCGTTGACGCGGGCGATCGTGCGCTTCTCGTGGGTGCGCGGGTCCTCCACCTCGACCTCTTCAATGGCCTTGAAGGGACAGACGCGGAGGCAGGTCAGGCAACCTGTGCACAGGCTCTCGTCAATCACCGACACCGTGGGCACCGAGAGCAGGTGATCCTTGCTGAGCAGGTCCACCACCTTGGCCGCCGCCGCGCCGCCCGAGGCCACCGAGTCGGGAATGTCCCGCGGGAAGATGCAGCCTCCGGCCAGGAAGATGCCGTCGGTGAGCGTCTCCGCCGGGCGCAGTTTAGGGTGGGCCTCGGTTATCCAGCCGTACTTGTCGGTCTGGATGGACAGTTGCCGCGCTAACTCTTGCACGTCCGCACACGGCAACAGCGGGGTGGCCATGATCACCAGGTCCGCCGGGATCTCCACCTGCCGCCCCAGCAACGTATCCGCCCCCCGCACCAGCAGGTGATCGTCCTCAGGGATGATCTCGGAGACGCGGCCGCGAATATAGTTGGCCTGGAACTCATCCTGCACCCGGCTGATGAACTCCTCGTACCCTTTGCCGGCGGCGCGAATGTCAATGTAGAAGATGTAGATCTGCGCGTTGGGGAGTTTCTCCTTGAGCAGTAGCGCCTGCTTGGCGGTGTACATGCAGCAGACCTTGGAGCAGTAGGGAACGCCCTTCTCCTCGTCGCGCGAGCCGCAGCACTGGATGAAGACGACCGACTTGGGCTCCTCGCCATGCTCGGTCTTGGGGTCCCAGGTGGAGGGCCGGACGATGTGTCCGCCGGTGGGTCCGGAGACGTTGACCATGCGCTCAAACTGAATGCCGGTGATGAGGTCCGGGTGCTGGCCGTAGAGGTATTCGCCGTACAGTCGGCCCGGCTCGACCTCGAAGCCGGTGGCGACCACGATGGCGCCGACCTCCACCGTCTCTAGTTTGTCCTCGGCGGTGTAGTCAATGCACTGCTTGGGGCAGGCTTTGGCGCAGGCCCCACAGCGGCCTTTGGTCAAGTAGAGGCAGTGCTCCTTGTCTATGACCGGGACGTTGGGGATCGCCTGCGGGAAGGGGGTATAGATGGCGGTGCGGGGCCCCAGTTCGGCGTTGAACTCCGAGGGGACATTCTTCACCGGACACTTCGCCCAGCACTCCCCGCAGCCCACGCAGGCCTCCTCATCCACGTACCGCGCCTTGCGGCGAATCGTCGCCTTAAAGTTGCCTACAAATCCCTCCACCTTCTCCACCTCCGACCAGGTCCACAGGGTGATGTTCGGATTGGAGGCGACCTCCACCATCTTGGGGGTCAGGATGCACGCGGCGCAGTCGAGGGTCGGAAAGGTCTTGTCGAACTGGGCCATGCGCCCGCCAATGGAAGGCGATTTCTCCACCAAAATGACTTCAATCCCTGCGTCGGCGATGTCCAGGGCGGCCTGGATGCCGGCGATGCCGCCCCCGATGACCAGGGCCCGCTTGGTGATGGGCAGTTCCTTGCGATACAGAGGAACGTTCCGCTGCACCTTGGCTACCGCGCTGCGCACCAGGTCAATGGCCTTTTGGGTGGCCTCCTCCCGATCGCTGTGCACCCAGGAGGCCTGCTCGCGGATGTTGGCCATCTCCACCAGGTAGGGATTAAGGCCCGCGCCCTCCACGCAACGCTGGAAGGTGGGCTCATGCAGGCGCGGGCTGCAGGAGGCCACCACCACGGAGTCTAGGCGGTACTCGCGGATGGCCTCCTGGATCTGCTCCTGCCCCGGGGCGGAGCAGGTGTAGGTGTAGTCGGTAGCGTAGACGACGCCGGGGAGTTTGCGGGCCTCCTCAGCGACGCGCTTCACGTCCACCGTCTTGGCGATATTGGTTCCGCAGTGACAAACGAATACGCCGGTTCTGGCCATAATTGTGTTCCTGCAGGTGCTGCCTAATCAGAGAAGACGGGACGGGTTACGGACAGGAGAAAATGCTCCGCCCAGCGCATGTCTATTCCATGCTCGTCAAGTTGCCACTGCGGGAGACACCGAACCTCGCAGTTCTGCCGAATCCAAGTTTTGGCTTCGTCGAGCCCCCGGCACCTTCCCGCTCGTACGAGTTGAGCAGGCAAGTTGCCCGACTGACTGCCCATGAGGTGATTCCTGTACACTCGGTCGGACAGGCTCTGCCGACCCGTCTTTCCAGCCCGGAGGGCTTCCCCATTGAGCGAACTGATGAGGTAAAGGCCGGGAGTGCGTGGGAGGCTAGACGGAGTCATGTCCTTGAACACGATGGCTGGGCTCCCCAGGATCTGCTTCACAACCCAGACCCCCTCCTCAACACGGTTGGCGATGTCCTGGTCGGTTATCTCCGCATCTCCTGCGCGGCGTCGTCCACAACGTAGGCAACGCGGCAATCCCCGACTCGCGCCTGAGAATCCCTCGCAGTTCGCCGGTGAGCCGGTTGGACGCTGCCGGTCTTGGGTCCTCCGCGAGCGCCTCTACCCTCCTCACGAGGTCAGCTCGGGTGTCCGGCGGGAGGTCACCCAGTTCCCGACTGGCAGCCTCGTCGCAGACGATG
>CALFVE010000147.1 GCA_937928475.1 uncultured bacterium
GGAGGCGCTCTACCAACTGAGCTACTTCCGCTCGACTGCTGCTCGCCTCGAGGGCGAGGAGTTGCTCCTGATGCTGGAGCGGGAAAAGGGACTCGAACCCTCGACACCCAGCTTGGGAAGCTGGTGCTCTACCAACTGAGCTATTCCCGCTCCCAGCGCACCGATATTATACACAACCGCGGGGTCGGGGGGAAGTACCCCTGCGAGTCAAAGACACGTGGTGGGCGGTAGAAGACTTGAACTTCTGACCTCATCCGTGTGAAGGATGCGCTCTGCCAACTGAGCTAACCGCCCGCGTCGTCAGGACACGCTACCTCCGCCCCAGTTTCCAGCCAACCGGCCGCCATACTCGCACCCGGACGACCGGGACGCCTGTGCTACTGACCGGCCTGGTGCCGAGGGCGGGACTCGAACCCGCACGAGCCTTTCGGCCACTAGCCCCTCAAGCTAGCGTGTCTGCCAATTCCACCACCTCGGCAGCCGGTATCAGTATAGCGCCTGGCCCACCCAAAGTCAAGTCAGCGAAACGCCCGACGAGCGAGATGCAGGTTGTGGTGAACTCCTGAGACCACTGCTAGTCGCTAGACCTCCTGGCCCGGCGCTTGGCTCCGGACGTAGGCGCCGAGGGCAGGCGCTTGCGGACCGCGACAATTCGGTAGGTCAGGGTATCCCCGCCGAGCTCTACCGTCACCTCTTCACCTGGGCGCCGGCCGACCAGAGCCTGCCCTAGGGGTGCACGGTAGTTGATGACTTCGGGGCCGTGATAGGCGTCATCGTGGCCGAGAATCCACACCGTGCGCTCCTCGCCGGTGGTGAGATCACACAAGGTTACCTCGGTGCCGGGCGCTGCACGATCTCCCGCGACGGGGAGGTCCTCGATGACGCGCGCTCGGTGGAGGACGGTATCCAGGGCGCGGGCCTCGGCGGCCGCCAGCCCCTGCCGCTCGCGCGCCGCATGGTAGTCGGCATTCTCGCTGAGGTCGCCCAGGGCCCGCGCTGCCGCGATGAGGCGGGGGATCTCGGTGACTAGTTCCCGGCGCAGTTGGTCGCGGCGTGCCACCTTGCTTTCATACGTTGCCCGGGTCATCAATATAATCTGCGGGTTGCGTTCGGGCAGGAGTTGCTCACGGTCGCCGGAGGGTTGGGGCTCCTTCAGGTGCAGGAGGAGCGCCGTGTGCCCGGCAGCCTCCAAGAAGTCGGCGGCCCCGCGCACTCGTCGGGGATGAGCGCGCAGGCGAACCAGGCTCTCCTCGATTTGGTGCTCGAGAGCCGGTGGGCAGGGACGGCCGCGCACCAGCGCCACCAGGCCACCTTGGGCAGCAAGCAGTTGCAGCAGGGCCTCGATGTCGCGGCGGGCCGTGGCAGAAGACAGCGCGCGCAGGACGGCGAGGGCCAGGGCCCAGGGCTCACGCTCGGGCTGCGCGACTGCCCCTGTCTCGAGCAGGAGCCGTATCACCTCGACCTGAACCGGTACGGAGGCTGCTTCGCTGTGCAGATACTGCCAGAGCAGGTCGCCGAGCGGCGCGCCGAAGGCCAGTAGGCGTGTGCGGGCCTCATGGCGCACCGAGGCAAACCGCGAGCCGAGGGCTGCCAGCAGCACCGGCTCAGGGGCCGGGCTTTCCAGCGCGAGTTCGAGAGCCTCCTGCTGCTCCGCGGCGGAAGGGAGCAGGTTGAGGGCGCGTGAGGCCGTCAGCAAGGTGGCGACCTCTTCGCCCAGCGCGGGGCGGTCCTGCGGGGACCAACGCGCCAGCAGCAGGGCGGCGTGGAGGCGGCCCTCCGGGGATTCCTCGCGCTGCCGCCAGTCGGAGACAATGGCCGCGTATTTGGACCGAGCCGCCTCGGATTGCTCGGGATGTTGGCTGAGTAGGCGCCGGATCATCTGCACGGCGGCGGCAAGACTGTCCTGACGCTTGAGCACAGGCAGTGGTACGACAGTGGGGCGCTCGCCGGCAGCGCGACGGTAGTGGCCCTGAAGGGCCTGGGTACGGTCAATGCGCGGATCCTGGGCGGCGGCCTCACGGGCTTGCTTCCACCACGCGGGCCACGAACTGTCGGGCACCAGCGTCCCGGCCAGCCACTGCTTGATTTCAGTTGAGGAAGCCTTGCCACCCACCTCATCAATCACCCGCAAGATCAGCGCCACCGGGTCTTGCTGCGCCTCCTGCCGAAGGGCGTCGCCGTGCAGGAAGATCTGTGCCTCCAACGACTGGGGAGGGACAGGAGTGAGGCTGCGGCGCGCCATGCTGCGGGCCATGGTTTGACCACGACGCCCCGCGAAGTCAATGATCAAGTTGTCCTCAGTAACGGCGCGGATGCGGCCCACGCCCCAGGTGCGGTGCTTGACGACCGCGCCGCGGGCTAGGCTGAGCGCGGTCTGAAAGGCCGCCAGCGCCTCAGCAAAGGGGACCGTGGGGTCCGTGAGCCCGGTCTCTTCGGCGGCGGCGCGGACCACCTGCGCCTTGCCCCGGACGCGGGCCACGGTCGCCACGTATCGTTCCCGCAAAGCCGGTGGCGCCTCCCCGCGCAAAAGAGTCGCTTCCAGCGTCTTGAGCAGCGGACGCCCGAGGTGGAACTCCTCGAAGTGAGGGTCCAACAGGTCTAAAACGGTCTCGGCGAGGGAGGACATCCCCTTCTCAACCATTAGGGGCAGTTGGCTAAGTAGGTCGCGGGCCGAGGAGGCGGTGGGCACTTCCAGACAAAGCAGGAGCGCGTCCTCGGCACTGGAAGAGTCGCCAGCCTCCACGAAGCCGCGCAGGGCGCGCACGGCCAGTTGGGAGGCGCGCTCGGAGTGACCCTCTTGCAAGGCCATTTGAGCCTGCGCAAACTGCACCGCCGGGCTGTGCGGAGCCAGACGCGCCGCGAGGCGCAGATCTTCCCGGTAGACGAGCGGATCGTTCAGACCACTGCTGATCTCCAGCAGAAGGGGCGCCAGGTCAGCGTTGGCGGACAGATCGAGTGCGCGCAAGACCAGACTGCGTGCCAGCGGCCACTGCTGCCGCTCCGTCAAATCGCGGGCCACGCGGGCATAGCCGCGGGCAGCAGCGGGCAGGCCGGCTTGCTCCTGCAGGCGAGCGCGGGCGTAACGGACGAGCAGCGTGTCCTGGCCGCCCTGCAGTCGCCGATCGAGTTCCTCCAGGGCCTCAGACACGGCGGGCTCAGCATCCACAAGCGCGCATACGCGGTCCAGGCGGTCCAGCACCGCGCGAAGGTCATCGGGAGCCGACGAGACAGTGTCCAGGATCTCGGTGAGTTGGGCGAGCGGATCAGCCACGCGGGATCAGCACCCCCGGGAGGACGAGGTGACGCCCGGGGACGGGCGTCGAGGAAGAGCATAACGTGACGAGCACAGATGTCAAGGGGCCATCGCCTGCGGATGAAGACAGGGGCACGGGGACAGACAGGGCGAGTCAGTACTTCCCGGCGCGTCGCGTTACCTCGACCAGGCGGAACAAGTTCTCATCCGGCGTGTCGCGGCCGCACTGGTCGCCCGTGGAAAGAATAAACCCGCCTCCGGCCTTGGCAGCGTCCAAGGCGTCGAGAGCCGCCGCCTCGACCTCATCTGGGGTGCCCTTGAGCATGGTCTTGGTGGTGTGCAGATTGCCCATCAGAGCGATGCGGTCTCCCACAGCCTGCTTGACCTCGCGCAGGTCACAGTCCCCCATCGGCGGCATCTCCAGCGGGTTGACGCAGTCCAAGTCGGTGTATGCGACGAAAGCGTCCACCAGGCGGCGCTCCTTGCCGCACGAGTGGAGCATGGTGGGCACGCCCACGTGCTTGCACCTTCTGGTGAACTCCGCCACCGCGGGCAGCGACCACTTCTCGAAGCAAGCCCAATTCTGCAAGGTGAGCAGGCCGCTGGCGCCGAGGAGGATGAAGTCCGGCTGATGGCGCAGGTAGACCTCCAGCTGATGGCGGTAGAGTTCGTGTAACCATTCGTTGACCTGCTCCACCAATGCCGGGTAATCCGCGAGCGCGTACACCGCCGCGGTCAGGCCGCCGTCGAAATACTCGTTGAGAATGTACAGACCCGGCACCCCCACGGAGGGCCCGAACAGCCCCAGGTCGCCAACTGCCTCTCGCTGCTTCTCCCAGTCGCCCAGCGCATAGCCGGAGGGTGGCCGGAGTAAGTACTCCAGTTTGGGAATGTCCTCTTCGGGATTCTTGATCAATTTGCGGGTGGCAGTGGGTGGGTCCGCCCGATAGTAGGTGGCTTCGCACCACAGCTCTCCCTTCGGCGTGCGGAAAGTGGTGCGCTGGACAATGCGCTCTTCCGTCCGCGAGACGATCTCGCTGCGGGTCTCCACGTCGGGGCTGGGCTCCCAGTCGAGGCTGCCGTAGATGAACCAGGCGTCAATGCCGAAGCAGCGCGCCGCGTCCAGGTAGGCTTGCCAGAGCGGAGGGTCATTGTGCAGGTAGATGTCCCAGAAGGGCTTGCCCGTGAGTCGGCAAGGGATCATGTTGCTGATATCCGGCGTGCAGGGGACGCAATCGGGGATACCGCCGGTCATGGCGACTAGGAGACGTTGTTTGCCGGTCATAGCCTTCACAGAGTCACCTTGGGGAATGCGAACATCCGCGCCTTCTCCTATTCCGGCTCCACCATCTCCCAGCGCACATTGCTGAAGTAGGCTGTCCCCCGACCTTGGAAGCGCAGTTTGAGTTTGCCATAGATGGCGAAACTGGGGCAGGGCGGCGTCACCAGTTCGATGTAGGTCCAGTCTATCCGGTCGGGCACCGGCTTGTCCAAGGAGAGGAGCGTCGGGCTCCAACCGCAGTCCACCTGCACCTTGTCCGATACGTAGGCCGGGCCGTTGGACTGGGTGAACTCAACCCCGACCATAGGCCCGCCGACCAGAGCCTCATTGTCCAGGTCCTCCACCTTCACCCAGGCCGAGAGCCGATAGCGGGCGCCGGCCAGGAAGGGGTTGCCCCACTGCTGGGGGCCGAGCATAGATTGCACCCACGTCCCCTCGGCGGCGTAGTCGTTGTGGATCACCAGGTAGCCCCCGGCGCCGTGATGCGCGCCGGTCTTTTCCCAGCGGCAGCCCTCGCTTAGCGGGGTCCAGGTCTGCCCATCGAGACGCTCCAGGCCAGATACGGTGAAGGTGTTCTCGGGCTCTTCGTAGGCGGGAAGATTGGCCTTGGCGTACTCGCGAGGGGTGAGGCGGATCTCTTGCGCCTGCGCCAGGATCGGTCCGGTCACTTCGGGCCCCACCAGACGCACGGTGGTGGTCGCCTCCAGATGCGTGCCGGTGGGCAGGATGGTGCCCCGCAGGTAGGGAGCCAGGTCGCACCAGAAGTGAAAGTCCATGCCCCACTCGCAAACGTGGTGGTAATGAGAGGGAGCGTCGCACTTGTACTCTAGGGCCTCGCCGGATTACTTGAGCAGATAGAGATAACCTTGCGCATGGCAGAGGCGGGCGCGGCGGTTGTCCATGGTCAGGTGATACCACTTGGTCTTGTTCAGGTCGGACCAGGAGAAGGAGCCGTCGGGATTCTGGAAAATGATCCTCACCCAGCGGCGCCGCCAGTGCTGGCGGAAGGCCTCGGGACCGACCGACGGTTCAAACTGCCACTGCCAGTCGCGGGTCATGGGCACGGCGGGGCCGGAGGCGCTGACCGGCTGAGGGTCGGCGAATTGAAAGAACACGCCGGGTTCATTGTTCTGGTGCGGGAAACGATAAACCCGCAACGGGGACTGCTGGGTGAGGCCGGCGAGGTTCAAGTCGCGCAAGATCTCTATGTTCAGGTGTTGGGTCCACACGTATCGGCCCTCGACGAGGCGAACCGTTAGCGTGCAGGTCTCCCGAACCGTGTCAAAGACCTTCGTGCCGGTGAGCGTGCGGGTAGGTGTGATGCGCAGAGCGATTCCGTCCTCCAGGGGCGTGGCCTCATAGGCCACCTCGCTGACGGCATGGTGGTAGCCGTAGAAAGCAAAGACCGGCAGCCACGCGAGTTCCGGCCCCTGGCCGGGGACCATCACCTGATTCTGCACCCACCAGGGCCCGCCGTGGTACGTGATATTCTTGTCCAACTGAAGGATCTCCTGGCCGTCATGGACGATCGCGGCGTGGGCGCCTTGTTGGCGGAAGCTAAAAGGCATGAGGTAACCTCCGGTGACAGATCTGGGAACAATGGTCACTGGCACTCCGGGGTAAAGTGCCGGTCGCGCTCGACCTCCTCAAACCAGTTGTCGAGAGCGGTCTGAAGCCGATGAACGATGTCGGGGCGCTCTTCCGCCAAGTTGCGCTGTTCATACGGATCCTCCCGCAGATTGTACAGTTCCGCCGGCGGGGGAAGCCCGAGCGTCCGGGGCGGGTAACGAGGCGACAGGATACCATTGTGCAGGAAGTGCTCGGGGCCGTACATGGACACCCACAGCCAGTGGATACAGGGCACCTCCGCCGCTCCCGCGATCCAGGGCCGAACCAGTTTCCAGTCACCATCGCGGAGGGCGGCGTTGCACTCCCTTACCGGCTCATAGCGGTTCCACTGCCAGGAGTGGGTGGTGGGGACGTCGCCGGGCTCTGCGCGCAAGAGGGGCAGAAGATTCATGCCGTCGAGCGGGAGATTGTTCGCGGGCAAGGGCACGCCGGTCATGGCCAGCAGGGTGGGCAGCCAGTCGGCGAAGTGCGTCATCCCGTGAAACTCACGACGCCCGGGAAGGCCGTCGGGCCAGCGAAGAACCAGCGGGACGCGGAGGCCGCCTTCGTAGACATTGCCCTTAGCCCCGCGGAAGTGGCAGTTGAAGCGGTCGAGACAGTCCTCGCCCTGCCCGCCGAATTGGGGGCCGTTGTCGCTGGTGAAGATGACAATGGTGTTGTTCCGCAGGCCGAGTCGGTCGAGCGTCTCGAGCACGCGGGCGATCCCGCTGTCCATGCGGTGCAGCATCCCGTAGAGGGTGGCGACGGCCCGCG
>CALFVE010000148.1 GCA_937928475.1 uncultured bacterium
CCTGCGACACGCTGCTGCGCGGCGACGGCTATCCGGCGATGTTCAACGACGAGCTGATTCTAGAGGGACTGGCCCGGGCCGGGGTGAGGAAGGAAGACGCGGTGGAGTACGTCCCCTGCGCCTGCGTCGAAATCACGGTAGGGGGAAAGACCAACGCCTGGGTGGCCTCGGGCTATGTGAACGTCGCCAAGGCCCTGGAACTGGCGCTCTGCTCAGGGGTTGACCCGGTCACCGGCATCCGCGCCGGCCTGGAGACGCCCCCGCTGGAGGAACTGGACACCTTCGAGAAGTTGTACGACGCAGTCAAGGCTCAGTTCCGCTACCTTGTGCTCGCGCACCTGTCCGTGTATGAGAAACTGCAGGAGGCGCAGAAGCAGCGGCCCTTCCCGCTCTTGTCCTGCGTGATCCGCGACTGCCTGGAGCGAGGCCGCAATATCGGCGACGGCGACCGGGCCGCGCGCTACGTCTTCACCGAGCCGGAAGCGGTGGGAATGGTGAATGTGGCCGACAGCCTGGCGGCCCTTCAGAAACTGGTCTATGAGGAGAAGGTCTTCACTCTGGCCGAGGTGAGAGAGGCCCTGGCGGCAGACTTTGCCGACCGGGAGGCGTTGCGCCTGCGCCTGCTCAACGACGCGCCCAAGTTCGGCAACGATGACGATTACGTGGACCGGTTCATGGTGGAACTGACCGACCTGTGGCAGCACCTGATTCTGTCGGCGCGCAGCGTGCTGGGCGGCAACTACCTCCCCGGCTACCTGGCCTGGGTCATGCACGCGGTGCTGGGCGAGCACACCGGCGCGCTTCCCGACGGGCGCAAGGCAGGCCTCCCCCTGGCCGACTGCATCGGCCCGGCTCAGGGACGTGACCGCAAGGGACCGACCGCGGTCGTGCGCTCGATCAGCAAACTAGACCTGCGCGACGCTTTGGGCGCGGTGGTGCACAACTTCCGGTTCGACCCGAAGGTGCTCTCGGGCGAGAGTCGGCAGCGGTTTATTCACTTCCTGCGCACGCTGTTCGCCATGGGCGGCGCTCAAGCGCAAATCAACGTCATTTCGCCGGACATCCTGCGGGAGGCCCAGCGGCACCCGGAGCGTTACCGAGACCTAGCGGTGCGGGTGGCCGGCTTCAGCGCCCTGTTCGTGCCACTCAGTGCGAAGATCCAGGAGGAAATCATCGCCCGAACGACCTATGAGGGGGTGTGAGGGAAAGGCGAGGGGCGGGCCGTCAGTGGCAAAGGGGACGGAGGCAGAGTCGCCGCTCGCGGCCGGTCAACCGCCAGCGAAGGCCCATGGAAGCAAGAGCAGCCGAGCAGGTACGCAAGAGCCGGGCCTACCCTCGGCGGCTGCGCGCGGAGGTTTGCGCGTTCCTGCGTGAACTGGTGAACGAAATCCCCCCGCAGGAACGAGACGAGATGGGCGTGCCCTCGTACCTGCACCGTAATCCCGCTATGCGCTGGCTCTACTGGCGCCGACTGGACGTGGCTCTGCGCCTGGCGGGAAGCGACTTGGGCACGGTGCTGGACTTCGGCTGCGGGCCCGGGATGCTGTTGCCGCTGCTGGCGGCCCGGGCGAACCGGGTGCTGGCGGTAGATGACCATCTTGAGGTGGCGCGCCGACTGGCCGACAGGTTCGCCTGCCCCAACGTTAGCCTGGCGCCCTCTGAGTCAGTAGCGGCGATGCCGCCGGCCTCGGCGGACCTGATTCTGGCGCTGGATGTCCTGGAGCACGTGCCCGATCTGCCGGCCACGGTCGCCCAACTGTGCCGCATATTGGTTCCGGGAGGGCGCCTGCTGGTCTCCGGCTCCACCGAGAACCTGCTCTATCGTTGCGGGCGGCGTCTGGCAGGCTTCTCCGGCTGCTATCACCGCCGGAGCGTCTACACGGTGCTAGAGGCGATCAGGCCGCACCTCCAGATCAGCCGCAGCGTGACGCTGCCGCGCGCGTGCCCGCTGTTCATCCTGGCCGCTTGCACCAAGCATCCTGCGGCGTGTGCCCAGGAGACATCGCCATCACCGGGGAAGCCGGCGTGACTGCTCCTGCCGACCGCAGCCACAAGAAACTCTCGATCATAATCCCCGTATACAACGAGGAGACGACGATCAGTCAGGTGCTGGCGGAGATCGCGCGCGTGGACGTGCCGGGGATCGAGAAGGAGATCATCGTCGTAGACGACGGCTCCACCGATCAGACGCCTCACATCTTGCGGGAACGCCTGGCGCAGGTGGGGGACATCACGCAACTGTTTGTCTCGCCGGAGAACTTCGGAAAGGGCGCCGCCATTCGCATCGGGCTCCGCTACGTGACCGGCGACATCGTCATCATTCAAGACGCCGACCTGGAACTGGATCCCCAGGAATACGGCCTCCTACTGCAACCCATTCTCTCCGGTGAGGCGAGAGTGGTGTACGGATCGCGCTTCCTGAGGCCGGTAGCAGGATTGCCCCTGCGCAGTCGAGTCGCCAACTGGGTTCTGGCACGCTTGACCAACCTTCTCTACGGCACGCGGCTGACCGACGAGGCGACGGCCTACAAGGTCTTCGACGCGGAGGTTATCAAGTCGCTGCGGCTACGATGCATCCGCTTTGAGTTCTGCCCGGAGGTCACCGCCAAAGTAGCCCGGGCGGGCTACCGCATCCACGAGGTCCCCATCTCCTATCATCCCCGCACTCCTGCCGAAGGCAAGAAGGTACGCTGGACGGACGGCATGGTCGCCGTGTGGACCCTGATCAAGTACCGCTTCTGCCGCTAGCCCCCTGCGCCTCCCGCACGTAGACGGTCCAGGTGTGGTAGTTCGAGAGGCCCTTGACCGTCCGCCAGGGCAGTGTGGTCTCCCCTACCTTGCGGAAATCGCGCAGCCTCTGGGGTGCCACTCCTCCTCGAAACTGGCTGCGTTCCAAGACCAGGGCGTCCAAACGAATCAACCTCCCGTCTATCTCCAGAACCTGCTCTGCCGGCGTGTAAGGCACTACTATTCCGCGGCGCCCACCGTGCCAAGCGATCTGCACGGCCATCGGGCTAGCCACGATAGCCTGGGGCGGGACAAGCTGCGCAACCCATTGCCCGAGAGCCCGGCCCTCCGGGGGGCGTTGCACCGAGCCCAAGGGCACGGTCAGCGCGAGGAAAGGGCCCAGGATGACCAGCGTCGCCACGACTGCGGTCACGGCCGCCCCGGTCCGGCCGAAGGTTTCCCTTGCACGCTGCCAAGCCCAGTGCAGCCCTCGGGCCGCGAACAGGGCCAGGAACGGCCCCCAATCGGAGGCGTAGCGCGCCAGGCTGGAGGAGGCAGTAAGCAGCGTCCCGCCCAGGCCCAGGAATAGCGCCGCCAGGACTGCGCCGGCCAAGTTTCGGGGCAGCGGTTCCCTAATACAGAGCAGCATTCCGAGCGGCGCGAGGATGAGCAGCGCCAAAGGGAAATACTGCGAGACCTCCACGGCGAAATCCCCCGCTCCGTGCAACACTTTCTTCGCAAACACGCGCCAGTGCCCAGCGATCTCGGCCGGGGACATGGGAGCCAGGGCCAGGCTGTCGCTGGCGCTGAGCGTGAAGGGCGTATTCTCCCGGAGCAGCATCTGGGCGTAGGAGATGGTGGGGCCGGTGGTCGCCAGGGGCGGCGGAGAGAGGCCTCGCGCGAGCAGGGCGTTAGCGACCAGCATCAGCCCCAGGCCCAGCGCGGCGAACGACACCGGGGCCAGGCGGGTTGCCCGCTTCTCCCCCACCCCCGCGACCAGGAGCAAAGGCAGCCAGGCCAGCGCCGTGGGGCGGATCATGTAGGCGAAGCCCAGCAGCGCTCCCGCCGCCAGATGACGGGGCCAGCAGGGCCGGGACCCCAGCATTAGGAGCAACGCGGCCAACAGGCACAGAGTGTAGGTGGACTCCAGATGACCCACCGCCGACCACTGGGCGAAGGTGGCATGAGCGAGAAGGAGAAGCAGCGCTAGCGCCGCGAGGCGCAAGCCCCAGAGACGCCGGGCGATGAGGAAGGTGAGCGCGAGACATCCGAGGTAAGCGAGAATCGGCAGGGCGACGGCTACGACGTCGTAATCCGGGCACACGGCGAATCCAGCCGCCAGCAAGAGCGGATAGCCCAGGGACCACACCTGCACGGGCCACAGGCGCGCCTCGGCCGAATGCTCGTGCCCAACCAGTTCCCAGTGGCGCAAGGTCAGGGCCGACCAGCGGCCGGTTTGCAGCAGCGCCCGGGCACTTCCCGCCCGCTGCATGGTGTCGAACTCATGCAGGGGATAAGTGCGCAACGCCGACACGTGGAAAAGAGCCAGCGCCAGCCCCAGGGCCAGTCCGAGAGCGAGGACAAGGGCGGCCCGGCCGGTATCGGTGCCGGGGGAGGCTGCGCCTTGCGAGGTGGCAGTGGGTGTCTGCATCGCGCGGTTGCTTCGCCGAGGGCACGCGCCTCTCCTGCCCTCAGGCGGAGCCGCGGGGTGCCCAGCCGCGGCCTCGGTAGCCTACCCGCCCAGTATCTCTCGGACCGCGGCCACGATTTCCTCGGGAGGTATGCGGCGGAGGCATTCGCCGTTGCGATGGCATGGCCCGGCGAGACACGGCTGGCAGTCCAGGCCGCGGTATAGAATGATGTGCCCCTGCCCGCAGGGCGCAGTCCGCCGAGGATCGCTGGAGCCGAAGAGGACGACGCAGCGCGTACCCACGGCGGCGGCGACATGGATCGGCCCAGTATCTATCCCCACGACGCAGGCGGCGCGCCGCAACACTCCCGCCAGCACCAGAGGCGGCGTCTCTCCCGCCAGGCTCACGCCCGGAGCGGCCCCGCGCTCCAGCATACCTTGATGGGCTTCCCGGTCGGCGCTGGTCCCCACCAGCACCAGCGGCACGCCCTGGTCGCGCAGGACAGCGCACACCTCGGCCCACCGCTCCGCCGGGTACGCCTTCTCCCCCTGCTTGCCGGTGGAGATCGGCGAGACCGCGACAAAGGTCGTCTGGGGGTGGCAACCGGCCTCCCGGAGCAGCACGTCGGCTCTTTCCTGCGCCTCGGCAGGAATGCGCAGCAGGCCGACGTAACTGCTCACGGTGCGCGCCACGCCAAGAAGCGGCAGAAGGCTCAAGTAGTTTTCCACCCCGCCGCCTTCGAAGGGCACCGTCTCGAGCAGTCCCGAGAGATGCGCGTAGTCATAGCCGATCCGGCGACGCGCGCCCGATAGCCAGGCCAGGAGGGTATTGCCGGCAGAGGTGGCCAGGGCCAGGCACGCCCGTGGGCGCTCGCGGCGCAGTTCGTGCACCAGCCGCCAGACTGTGCGGACCCCCGGCGGGTGATTGCGCAGCAGTACGCGGTCGGCCAGTCCCGAGGCTGCCAAGATTTCCGCTACGTCGGCGCGAGCGACGCAGACGGTGCGCCAGGGCGGATCGGTGTGTTTCAGCGCGTGCAGCAGCGGCAGAGCAAAGATGCCCTCGCCCAAGGCCAGCATGTGCAGCACGGCCACAGTCGGCGGCTTTGGCTCCGGCGATCTAGCCACCGTCGCGCTCCTGGCCGGCACGATAGGTCTCGGGAGCGACCTGCCCGGGAGCCCGCCATTCGTCCCAAGCACGGAGAAGTTCGGGGACGGTCACAAACTGGAAACCGGCCTGCCCCAGTTCGCGGAGAATCTGCGGCAGCGCCTCGACGGTGGCCCGGTGTCCAGAACCGTCGTGCATGAGCACGATGTCCCCGGGATTGGGCGTGTGAATGACGTTGCGAGCGATCACCGGAGCGCCGATCGGTCGGGTGTCGGCGGAACTGATGGTCCACAGGATCACCGCATAGCCGTGCCGGCGGGCCATGCGCGTCAGGTTGCTGCCGGTGAGGCCGTAGGGAGGCCGAAAGACGGTGGGCCGGCGGCCGGTGGCCTTCTCGATGACCGCGGCGGTGCGATCCAGGCTGGCCGCGGCTTGCTCCGGAGTAACACGCGCGACATGGGTGAAGCCGTGGAGGCCGACCACATGCCCCTCCGCGGCCATTCGGCGCAGGAGGTCGCCCCGGCCCTGCGCGGTCTCGCCTAGCACGAAGAAGGTGGCGTGCGCGCGATGCTCCGCAAGCAGGTCGAGGATTTGGGGCGTCAGTTTCGGGTCGGGGCCATCGTCGAAAGTCAGGGCCAGGAGTCTGCGCGAGAAAAAGCGCACCCGCTTGGCGACGACGTGCCCACGGAACTGCTGCGGGATAGTCCAGTCCAACGCCGAAGCGCCAGGTGCCGCCGCTGGAACACCCGCAGCAGCGGCCGACGGCGCGCGAGCCGGGATCGCTGGGACGGCCTGAGCCGCCGGCACCGCCCCTCGCCCACAGCCAGCCAGGATGAGGCAAGCGGCTGCCGCCGCCAGCACCGCCCAGATTAGACCGGCCCACAGCAGCCTCCCTCCGCTTCCGGCGAAGTCGTCTCTCAGCATGGGGCAGTCCTCGGCTCTCGCTGCACCCCGCCTTTACATCCCGCGGAACAGCGGGTATCATTATAGCGTCGGGCTGCCTCTGGGTAAATCGCGGGAGGGGCAGGGCCTCCCTTAGGTAGGTACGTTGACGCGCGCATGAGTAAAGTCTTCGTTCTGGGCATTGACGCCCTTTCGCCGGTTCTGCTGGAGCGCTGGACCGAGGCGGGCTTGCTGCCGAACTTCCGGCGGGTCATGGAAGAGGGGCAATGGGGGCCGCTCCGCTCCACCGGGGAGTTTTCCAGCCCCCAGGCCTGGCCTTCCTTCATGACCGGCGTGAACCCGGGCAAGCATGGCATCTTCAGTTTCCTTCAGCACGTGCCCTGCACCTACGACGTGGAGCACGTCACCTCCCGCAACCTGCAGGTGCCGACCATCTTCGAGTTGCTCAGTGGGGCCGAGGCGCGGGTGGCCAGCCTCAACGTGCCCTGCACCTTTCCCCTGGCGCCCCTGAATGGGGTGGGCATCTCGGACTGGCTCTGTCCCTCCCTGGGATCGCCGGGCGCCACCTACCCCACCGAACTGGCTGCACAACTGCGCCGGAAGTACGGGGAGTATCCCTTCCACGTGGACGTCAAGCGCCACGCGCGCGCCGGTCGCTACGACCGCGCCCTGCGCAATTGCCGCCACGGCATCCGGGTGAAGATGGAGGTCGCTCGGGAAATTTACCGGCAAGGCCCCTGGGACCTGTTCGCGCTGGTCTTCGTCGAGACCGACGCGATGCAACACTACTTCTGGCACTTTTCCGATCCTGCTCACCCGTTGTACGCCCAGGCGAATCGCGACCGCTGGGGGGAGCCGGTCCTGGAGACATACCAGGCGCTCGACGAAGTGCTGGGCGAGATCCTGGACATGCTGGCGGACGATACCAACCTGCTGATCATGTCGGATCACGGGGGGGCTATCTACAACCGGGGGCAGACCTACATCCCCGCACTGTTGCAACACTTGGGGCTGTTGGCAACCGAAACGGGGAGCGCCTCCCAGATGCTGCAACCCTTCCGCCGCGGCTTGCTCAGCCTCGGGGAAGTCTTGCACGGCGCGCTGCCCAAACCGATGAAGATGCGCCTGTACAACCACACGCTCACTCGCCGGCTGGTGGAGCGCTTCTTCGCCAAGTCCTTCACTGCTAGCAACGACTGGTCGCGGACGCGAGCCTACTGTTACTACTGGGAGACCGCGCCCTGGGTGAATCTGGCCGGGCGGGAGCCGGAGGGTATCGTGCAGCCTGGGGAGGAGTACGAGGCGATCCGTCAGACTATCATTGACGCCCTGGAGTCGGCCCGAGATGAGGCCACCGGGGAGCCGGCCGTGGAGCGTGCCTTCCGCCGAGAGGAGGTTTACTCCGGCCCCTGTCTGGAGTACATGCCCGACGTGGGCATCTGGTGGAACCGCCACATCCCGCTCTACGGACCGTTGCGCGTGCAGACCGTGCCGGGGTTGATCACCGAGTCGGCGATGGACGTAGCCGGTATTACCGGCGGCCATGACCCCTTCGGTACGGTGATCTGTTGGGGACCGGAACTCAGCGCTGTCAAGTCTCTGGCGGGAGCGAAGATCGAGGACCTGGCGCCCACTATTTTAGCCTTGCTGGGACAGTCGGTCCCCGGCTACATGGACGGACGGCCCTGGTCGGCGGCCCGCGTCGAGGCCTCCGCGCTCGCAGCCGCTGCGGCGGCCTCCGCCGGCCGCACGGATAGCCCCTATGACGCTCGCGAAGAGGAGATCGTCAGCGAGCGCCTGCGCAACCTCGGCTACATGTAATGACCCAGCCACCCGACCAGAGGGAAAGCCTGCTCGCGCCGCCTCGGCGGGCATTGCTGGTCGGCATCGAGCGCGTGCGCGGGCAATCCTGCCGCTCCTTGGGCGAACTGGAACGCCTGGTCGCTGCCGCGGGCATGATTCCTGCTGGGGTTCTGGTGCAAACGCGCCCACGCCCGCACCCCGACACCTTCCTTGGAAAAGGCAAACTCCGCCAGGTCCGCGCCCGGCTGGCCGCGGAGGGGCTAGACGTGGCGGTAGTCAACGCCGAACTCTCCTCCCGTCAGGTGGCGGCAATGGGGGAGGCGCTTGACTGTACGGTGATGGACCGCACCGAGGTCATCCTGGAGATCTTCGCCCAGCACGCCCGCACCCGAGAAGGAGCACTGCAGGTGGAACTGGCCCGCCTGGAATACCTGCTCCCCCGGTTGGTGGGACGCGGGGCAGACTTATCTCAGATCGCGGGCGGGCGGCTGGCCGGCGGGGCCATCGGCGTGCGGGGTCCCGGCGAGCCGGCCCTGGAACTGGACCGCCGGGTCCTGCGGCACCGGATGAACCTTATCAAGCGGCGCCTTGACGAAGTGGTTCAGCACCGCGAGGTGGAGCGCTCCGAACGAGAGCGGGCAGGCCTGCCCCTGGTGGGTCTGGTAGGCTACACTAACGGAGGCAAGTCCTCCCTGCTCAACGCGCTGGCCGGCGAGGAGGTAGTGGCGGCGCATGACCGGCTCTTCGAGACCCTGGACACCACCATCCGGCGGGTGGACCTGGGGGAGCGCACCGAGGCGCTGATCAGCGACACCGTCGGGTTCCTGGATGACCTCCCCACCGGACTGATCTCCGCCTTCCGGGCCACCCTGGAGGAAACCGTCCACGCGGCTCTGCTGGTAGAAGTGCTGGACGCCTCCGACCCCTTGCTGGGAGTGCAGCATGACACGGTGGAGAACGTGCTCGGCGAACTGGGGGTGCTGGACAAGCCGCGGCTGATCGTGCTCAACAAGTGGGACCTGGTCAACGAGGAGGGGGCGCGTGTCCTGCGGCAGTTCCCCGAGGGCATCCCGATCTCTGCTCTCACCGGCGCTGGCCTTGACAACTTGCGCGCGGCCCTACGGGAAGCCTTGTCTTCCGGGCTGGTGCCCCTAACCCTGCATCTCCCATACAACCGGCTACAACTGCTTCAGTTCCCGCCGGGCCTGGGCCGCTTGCTGGACTCCGACTACCGCCCCGAGCATGTGGTCGCCCGGGTGCGCGTGCATTCCCGGCTGGTGCAGCGTCTGCGACCGTACGTAGTGGCGGTGCCCTGAACCAAGAGGACAGAGTGGAGGCCGGGCGGCGCCGAGCGCAAATAAGCGGCACGGAGCGGAATGGGGTTTCAGCGCGGCTCCAGGCTGACCACCATATTGTCGCGGTGGATCACCTCGGGCGCGCCGGGTCGGCCCAGGAGGCGGGGGACCTCGCGGCTGTGCAGCCGCTTGATCTTGCGCAACTCTTCGGAGGAATAGTTAGCGATCCCGCGAGCCAGGGAGCGGCGATCCGGGCCGAGCACCTCGACAATATCCCCGGCGGCAAACCTCCCCTCCACCTCCACTACCCCGATCGGCAGCAGGCTGGCGCCATCCGGACTGGTCAGCGCCCGGCAGGCTCCCTCGTCTACCACTACCCGCCCGGCCGGCTCGCGCGCGGTGGCGATCCACAGTTTCCTGCCCGCCAACGGCTCGCCGGGGAGGAAAAGGGTGCCCAGCGGCTCGCCGTCCAACAGCCGCAGCAAGACGTTCTCGACCGTCCCCTCAGCCATCACCACCGGAATCCCGCACTCGGTCGCCATCCGCGCTGCCTCGATCTTCTTCCGCATCCCGCCCCGCGACTCGGCCCCTCCTGCCTCGCCCCCGAAGTGACTGAGGCCCTCGCCCGGCCGCACCAGGCCGATGAGTTCCGCGTCGGGATGCTGCTTGGGATCGGCGGTGTGCAGGCCGGGTTCGTCGGAGAGGAAGATGAGCGCATCGGCGTGCGTCTTGGCGGCCACGATCGCCGCCAGCCGGTCGTTCTCCCCGAAGGTCACGCCCTCCACCGAAACGCTGTCGTTCTCGTTGATGACCGGCACCACTCGCTCGGCTAGCAGCGCCTCCACCGTATTGCGGATGCGCAGATACCGCGAGCGGTCGGCCATGTCGTCGGCGGTAAGCAGGATCTGCGCGGCGCGCAGGCCGTGCGCGGCCAAGGCTTCCAGGTACAGGTGCATGAGTTCCGGCTGCCCCACGGCCGCCGCGGCCTGGCGCAAGCCGACCTGGTCTACCCGCCCGCTCAAACCCAGCGCGCGGCGGCCCAGAGCCACGGCCCCCGAGACCACGAGGACCGTCTGGATATCCCGCTCCCGCAGGCGCGCCACTTGCCGTCCCAGACCGTCGAGGAAATCAAGGTCCACAGGCTGTTCGGCGCGCAAGATCAGCCGGGTGCCAATCTTGACGACCAGGCGGCGCACTTTGCTGAGGTACTGCTTGCGTTCCATGCTAGTCGCTAGTCGGTGGTCTGTGGTCTATCGGCCGGAGGCAAGAGCAGATGGTTGGTCGTGCCGGGCGATTCGGGGTTCGTGCACAGGGCACTTCCCCTTTCGCACTTGCCTCTGCCGCTGCCCCTTCCCCCACCCACCCTAGACCACCGACTTTCCTACGTCCGTACCTGCCCGTGTCCGTAGACGCGGTACTTGTAACTGGTGAGTTCCCGGACCCCCATTGGCCCACGGGCGTGGATCTTGTCGGTGGAGATGCCGATCTCCGCGCCCAGACCGAACTCCCCCCCGTCGGTGAAGCGCGTGGAGGCATTGTGGTAGACCACCGCCGAGTCCACCTCGCGCAGGAAGCGCTCCGCGTTTTCCGCGTTATCGGTGTAGATGGCCTCGGTGAGACCGGAGGTATGCCGCGCGATCTCGGCGAGGGCCTCGTCCATCGAGTCCACGACCTTGACGGACAGGATCAGGTCCAGGTATTCGGTGTCCCAGTCTTCCTCGGTCGCCGGCACGCAGCCGGGCACCGCCGCGCAGGTGCGCGGGCAGCCGCGGATCTCCACCCCCGCAGCCTGCAAGTCGGCCACAATCGCCCGCAACGCCGCCAGGTTGTCGCGGTGCACGTACAGGTTCTCCACTGCGTTGCACACACCCGGCCGCTGCACCTTGGCATTGTGCACCAGCGAGACGGTCATCTCCAGGTCGCAGGTGGCATCCACGTAAATCTGGGTCATCCCTCGTTCGTGCTTGATGACCGGAACGGTCGCGTTCTCCACCACCGCACGGATCAGGCCGTGGCCCCCGCGAGGGACAATTAGGCTCAGGTACTGGTCCAGGCGGGCCATGATCGGCACGGCCTCGCGGTCGGTGAGGTCGAGAATCTCGACGCCGCTGCGAGGCAGGCCCGCCGCCGCCAGCCCCTCTTGGAGCACCCCGGCTAGCGCCAGATTCGAATGAATCGCCTCGGAACCACCGCGGAGGAGCGTGGCGTTGCCTGCCTTCAAGCACAGCGTCGCCGCATCCACGGTGACGTTGGGCCGCGACTCGTAGATGATCCCGATTACGCCCAGCGGCACCGAGACCTTCTGGATGCGCAGTCCGTTAGGCCGCGTCCAGTCCTCCAGCACGCGGTTCAGGGGGTCCGGGAGAGCGATGACCTCCTCGACCGCTTGGGCGATCTTCGCCAGGCGCTCCTCAGTGAGCAGCAATCGGTCGAGCATCGCCGAAGACAGGCCCTTCTCCCGGCCGGCCGCCATGTCGCGGGCATTTGCCTCCAGGATTTCGGGCGCCCGCTCCTTGAGCAGGGCGGCCGTCTGGGCCAGCGCCTGGTTGCGCTGCGCTTCGCTGCTGGTGCCCAGGGCGGAAGTAGCCTCCTTGGCCCGGCGGGCAAACTCAGTCACACGTTCGGCGAGGTCCATGCGGTAAACTCCTAAATTGAAAGTCGCGAGTCACGAGTCGAGTGACCCGAGGCTGGCCTTAGGGGACCCAGTTGAGCAGATCCTGCGGCGGCGCGGGCATCTCCGGGTCCGCCGCATACTCGGCAGCCTCCGTCAGCCAGCCCGGGTGTTCCCCCAGGGCGGGGAAGGTTGCCTGCAGGGCGGCCAGTTCGTCCTCGGTTGCCAGGAATTGTTCCCTGGGCATCTCCCAGGTCGCCGGATCCGGGCTGGTGTTCGCTTCCAAACCGTAGAGCGTGATCTCATGGATCCGCCCCAGCGGCGTGTGCCCCTCTCCGATGTGCGGGGAGTAGAAGAACTCAAAGAAGACAACCTTGTGGGGAAGCCAGAGATCCTCGGCGAGTTGACGGAAGTCGGAGAAGATCCAGCGACGAGCCAATCGTTGCGTGCCGAGAGGGAGATTTGTCTCCTGCGCGGGATCTTGCTGCTGCGTGATCTCGGTGGGCGCGTAGCCCCAAGTCGGGCAAACCCAAACCTGCCATTCGCTGACCGGATCGCCGAGGCGGGCGGTGAGCAGATACTCTTCCTGCTCGCCGCGTTTCTCCGGGCCCCTGACCTGCACGGCGTCGGCTGCTGCCTGTAGTGCATGACCGAGTGTGGGCCTAGCCATGCCGAAGAGCAGATCAGCCAAGGGCGGCTGCTCCAACGCACTGCCCTGCTCTTGCCCTCCTCCCTGCACTGTCACGCCCACGCTGCCCTGCGGCGAGCCCCGCCGGAACTCAAGTTTCCCCTCACGTTGCAGAATGACAACCCGCTCGAAGCGCGGCTTCTCCATCCGCGGCTGCCCGCCGTTCACCCCCCCGCCGGCCGCCATGCTCAGAGAAAACGCGCCGCCGATCTCCCAGAGTTTCTCCTCGTTGGCGCGCAGGAGAAGCACATCATAGCGGCTGCAAGCAGGCCCGAGCACGAATTCTCCGAAGGACAGGCCGTAGGTGCGTTCCTCCGGCTCCGGGGGGGCGGGCGTGCCCGCATGAGCAGCCTCTCCGCCGACGCCCACGGTCCGCACTACCGGGCCGCGAGCGGTTGCGGCCCAGGGGGAGATATACGACCGATCGAGCAGATAGCCTCGCAGGTCCTGCAGGGACTGCTCGCGGGCGACCAGCGCCTGCACCAGGCCAGCAGCGGTCTCTGGTTCCCCCGCCGCGCCGGCGGAGGCCAGCGCCAGAGCGCCACACGCCACCAGGAGCAAAGATAGGGCAGCCAGGCCGAAAGCCTCCAAACCAGATCGGGAGAGCATCGTTCTCGACCTCCCAGCGCAGGATGGCGACCGTTGCCAATTGTACCTTGGCAGCCGCAGCCGGTCAATCGGCGCGGGTTCCGTTCCCGCCCGCCCCTGGACTCCGGTCCCTGCAGATGCTCCGAGCGGCGCTCGCATTTCAATACGATCCACCCGCGTCCGGGCCCCGGCCCCGCTTGACAGGAGCCAGTTCCTTTGCTATCCTCCGACGGTACGCGAGTGGGACAGTACGCGGCGGCAGCCCTATTGCCTGAGGTGAGCCTTCTATCAGTAACCGATCGTATCGAGTGAACGAGCGCATCCGCGCACCGCGCGTGCGGGTGATTGACCCCGATGGGCAGCAACTGGGTATCATGTCAACTGCCCAGGCCCGGGCGGAAGCGGAGCGCTACAGTTTGGACTTGATCGAGGTCGCCCCGGACGCGGATCCCCCCGTCTGCCGCATCATGGACTACGGGAAATTCCGCTACGAGACCCAGAAGCGGGCTAAAGAGACCGCTAAGAAATCCAAGCAGACCGAACTCAAGGGCATCCGGGTCCGCCCAAACACGGACGAGCACGACATGGCCTTCAAGGTGCGCAACGCGTTGCGTTTCCTGCGCAAGGGGGATATGGTCAAGTTCAACGTGATCTTCCGGGGGCCGGAGTTGCGCCACAAGGAGGTCGGCCTCGAGCAACTCAACGCCTTTATCGAGGCCACCAAGGAAGTCGCAGAGGTAGAGGTGCCGCCGCGCATGGAGGGGCGGCAGATGACCATGGTGCTACGGCCCAAGGCCGAGGCGGTGAAGAAGGCGGCGGAAGCGGAGAAGGCACGGCCGGCTCCTGCCCCGCAAGCGAAGGAGCGGGAGCCTCGCCCGGTCCCCGCGAAGCAGCCCAAACCGCTGGTTCTGATCCCGGAGGAGATGGAATAGAGCCGCGCACGCCGCGGCGAGCGACCCATGCGAAGCCTGACGACGCCCGGGCGATGCGGCCGGGGCGTCGTTGTCACCTCTGAGGGCGGAGCGTCAAGGAGTTGTCATGGCCAAGCAGAAGATGAAAACCAAACAAGCAGCCGCCAAGCGGTTCGCCGTGACCGGCACCGGTAAAATCTACCACCGGCAGCGGGGCCTGAATCACTTGCTGTCGAAGAAGTCCTCGCACCGCAAGCGCATTCTCTCGCTGGACGCTATTCTGACGGGAGCCGACGCGGCCAACGTTAGGCGCCTGATTCCGTACAAGAAGCCATAGGTCGGCCGTTGCCACCGGGACCGGCCCCAACCCGGCGCGAGACCGGGGGAACGCTTTCTCAATCGACCGGGGCGTCGCGTGCTTCGCGAGACCTGTTGGCGTCCGTTTGCAGGAAGGTTGAATCGTCATGCCGAGAGTCAAGACCGGAATTGTTCGCCGGCGCCGCCATAAGAAAATCCTGAAGGCCACCCAGGGGTACTGGGGCGGCCGGCACCGGCTGATCCGCACCGCCAAGACCGCCGTGATGCGCGCGGGGATGTCCGCCTGGCGCGACCGCCGCCGCAAGAAGCGGGATTTCCGCCGCCTGTGGATCGCCCGCATTAACGCCGCCGCGCGCCTGCGCGGGCTGACCTACTCACGCCTGGCCGGGCTGCTGCGCAAGGCCGGCATCGGGCTGAACCGGCCCATGCTGGCGCATCTGGCTGTGGAAGACCCGGAGGCTTTCGACGCCGTGGTGGCTCAGGCCAAGGCCGCCGGGTAGCCTGCGGCCGTCTTTGGCAACCACCGAGACGGGCGGAACCCGGCCGGGGCCGCCCGTTTTTGCTTTTCGAGGCCCGCCGGGGCAGGCGGCCAGCGACCGCTGTTCGTGCTCCCGCCTGGGGGATGGGCGCCGCTATGGACCTTCTCTCGGAACCCATCGAGGTAGAACTCCGCGACGAGCCGGGCGTCCTGGTGCGGCCCTGCGCCTTCACCTGGCGCGGACGGCGCTACGGCATCGTCCGCCTCCTGGAGGTGTGGACCGACGCCGGCTTCGCTGACCCGGGCGGTCGCCGCAAGCACTGGTGGGAGCGCCGCCACCGCAACTACTACCGGGTGGAAACCGAGGAAGGGGATGTGTGGGACCTGTACCTGGACCGTAGCGGACGGCGGCGGCGCTGGTTCCTCAGCCGCCGGCGCGGCCGCGACGAGGCGGGCTGACAGTACCTCCTGCGCCGACCCTGCCGGGCTGGTGGCCGCCACCCCATTTCCCTGCGCCCTATGGCCTCTGATGGGACCTCGCGCTTGGGCTTCCCGCTCTACGCTCGGCAAAGTCTGGCCCTAGGTTCTGCCTCCGAGGGGCAGGCTTCCGGTGTGCCTCCCAACAGCCCAGGCTCCCCCGCTAGTCCGGAACTTCCTTCCAGGAAATAGCGGCGTACGGGCAAGAGTCAATGGCCTGCTGGATGGTGGCCTCGTCGTCGCCCTGGGGGTCTATCACCTCGGAGATGCCCTGGTCGTTCACCTTGAAGGTATTGGGGGCGATGCTCTCGCAGATGTAGGCTCCCTGGCAGGCTTCGGGGTCAACATAAGGAACGCGCATGGTCAATCCCTCTCTTCCCGACCGGCCCGGCCGAGCCGGCGCGAGTTTGCACTGGGAGAAAGCACGGGCAGCCACTGGGCTGCCCGTGCTGTGGTTACTCACCGCCCGGTGCGGTAGACGCAGCCAGCCCTCGGCCGAGGGCCGTGCAGGCCGAGGCTATTCCTGCCAGGAGATAGCCTCCGCCGGGCACTGGTCAATGGCTTCCTGGATGGTAGCCTCGTCGTCCCCCGTGGGGTTAATGACTTCCGCGATGCCGTCGTCGTTCATTGCGAAAGTGTTCTCGGCGGTCTGGGTGCACAGTTCACAGCCGGTGCACAGATCGGGATCCACAACCGGCACTGCCATTCGATTCACCTCCTGCTGATCAACTTATGCTGTGGAGACAGCATAGCGAGATTCGCCGTCGGCGGCGGATTTCCTCCCTCGGCCAAGGGACGTGAAACTGGAGGCACCGAAGACGTCGGCGCCGGGGCAGCCTCACCCCGCGGGTCTGATCTCCGGCACGTTCTCCCCGGCCTCCACGAGACGACGCTTGAGCGTCTCGGCCAGTTCGGCGCGGACCTCGGCGTACTCGCGCGCCGCCACCAGGTTGTGCTGTTCGTGGGGATCGGCTTCCAGGTCGTAGAGGAACTCCTCCTCGTAATAGTCACTCGCCGGGAAATTCCACCCCAAGCGTGGCGTATCGCCTGGCACCGAGACCGAGTACTTCCATCGCTTCGTGCGAATCGCCCGCCCTACTTGGCTCTCGCTGATCTGGGCGAAGACCTCCTGGGGCCAGTCGGGCGGCGCACCAGCCAAGAGTTCCTGGAGCGGGCGGCCGCGCATGGCCGCCGGCTTGTCGGTTCCGGCGGCAGCCAGCACCGCGGGAGGCAGGTCTATCAGGCTGACCAGCTCGGATACAACCTGTCCGCCCTCGAAGCCCGGCCCGCAGGCCAGCAGGGGAATTCGCAAGCAGCCGTCGTGGCAGGAACGCTTGTACTCGCTATTGCGGGTGCGAAAGTGACTGCCGTGGTCGCTGGTGTAGAAGACCACGGTGCTGTCGGCCAGGCCCAGGCGGGCGAGTTCTGCCCGCAGACGCCCCAGGTTGTAGTCCAGACTGGCGCAGCAGCCCAGATAGTCGGGATATTGCTCCGGCCAGTCTCCAGGTAGAGGAGCGAGGTCGCCCGGCGGCACAAAGTCAGCGAAGCGCTCACGGGAGCCCGGCGGGCCCTCGTAGCGGTTGCGGTCGTTCTGGTGGTGAGGTTCGAGGTAGGAGAGGAACAGGAAAAAAGGCCGATCCCCTTTGCGCGTGCGTAGGCAGTCCAGGGCGAAGTCGGTCAGCGCATCCACCCGATAGCCCCTGAAGTCCACCTGGTTCCCCGCCCCATCGAAGAGGTACCCGCCCTCGCTGTGGGAGGTGAACTCCAGCACATCAGCGGCCAGCCAGAAGTCGCGGTAGCCACCGCGCCATTCCGGGGGCACCGGCTTGGTGCGGTAGTTTTGTGCCGGCCCGGTGGAGGCCAGATGCCACTTGCCGATATAGCCCACCTCATAGCCCAGTTCGCTCAGGTAGTGTGCGAGCGTCTTCTCATCGCGGGGCAGGGCAATGTCATTGTGGAACACGCCGGTCTCGGTGGCGTACTTGCCGGTCTGCAGGCAGGCCCGCGCCGGACCGCAAACGGGCTGGCAGGTAAAACCGTACTCAAAGCGCACGCCCTCGGCAGCCATGCGGTCGAGGTTTGGCGTCACCGGCAGGGGCTGGCCGTAGCAGCCCAGGGTATCCCAGCGCTGCTGGTCGGAAAAGACGAACAGGATATTGGGCGAGCGAACCGAAGGAGCGGGCATGACGAGTTATTGATTAGGCGCTGTGAGCAAGTCACGGGGCCGCTCCTCCCGCCCGGAATAGGGCCACCAGGCGGGGTCCGGTGCGTCGCGGTTGGATTGGCCTCGACCGTGATACGATACTCTCCCGGCTGGCCCCCGGGGTCCGTCGCTTGCTCGACACCGGGATGTTGGTTCCCCTGACACATCCCTTTGGTCGCTATGCCAAGCCCGAGCGCACGGAGGCCGGTCCCCAGAGGGCACGCTTGCCGGAGCATTCCTCTTCGCACCTAGATCACCTTCCCTGGGGTCCCACCACCGCGGTGGACTCAGTAAAGATAAACGGTCATGTCGGTCGCCCTGTAGTACGTGTAGCCGCCGATGGTGCCAACCGTGTAGATGGCGCACGCCTGTCCGTTGGCGTCGGTAGTGCCGTTGGTGGGGTTGAGGGAGGGTGCGGTTTCGTTGGACTCATGGTCAGCCGAGAAGGTGACGTTCCTCCCCACTACCGGGTTGTTCCAGCCGTCGGTGAGGCTGGCAGTGATGGTGGCCTGATGGGGTGCGGAATCCTTGGCGGCGGCGCAGATGGCGTTGCGGTTCGCGGTGAGCAGGAGCAGGAGTTGCTTGATCGTGACCTGCTTGCTGTCTTCGTCGGAGGCATAGTCGGCGCCGCCGCCCTGCTAGGCGATGCTGCACAGGTAGGAGACGGAGATGGTGTAGTACCCGGCCCAGCAGTTGTCGTAGCGGAGGGTAGCGGTGGCGTCGTTGGGCCGCCGCCGGCCACCAGCAGGCAGGGGAGTGAGCAGGGCGGCAAGCAGCAGGGAGAGAAATAAGCAAGGAAGTGCCCTCGCGGAACCCATGACCATCCCTGCATCCGAAAAACCGGGAATCCGACCGAGGCAGGAACGCCATAGCACACTAAGGGGGCATGTCAAGAGGTGTTTCAGGTCATAGGGAAGCATATAGCGTTGCGCGCTATCGGTAAGCCTAACTCAGGGGCCGCCGCGTGTCGGGCGATTCGTCTGACCCTGCCTGGCGCCAGCACAGCGTCTCCGGGAACCGGAGCGGAGAAAGAGGAGCATGTGCCTGCGCTCGGCCTTTCCTCTCTGCCGGCAGAGGCGCTGGGGGCGGGGCTCCCTAGCGATGCCGGCGCCGCTCAGGTGCCACCTGTGACGAGAAACGTGTGCCTCTTGGTGCGCCAACTCAGCGGCCTTGCGCTGCTTCTGGTGGTGACAACCAGCATGACCACTGCCGCTTCCTCTGACCTCTTCGTCGCGCCTTACGGCAACGACCGCGACCGCGGGACACAGGGGCACCCCTTTCGCACGCTCGAGCGAGCACGCAATGCGATTCGTGCCCTGAAGCGGCGGGCGGACTTGCCCGCGCGCGGGGTTACCGTCTGGGTGCGCGGAGGTACTCACGAACTCAACGACACCTTCTCGCTCACCGTCGCCGACAGCGGCGCACCCGAGCGTCCGGTGGTCTACCAGGCCTGGCCGGGGGAAGAGGTGCGTCTCGTCGGCGGCAAGCGTGTCAGCGACTGGCAGCCGGTCAGCGACCCCGCGATATTAGCGCGCCTGCCCGCGGAAGCCCGCGGCCGGGTGTGGCAGGCGGATCTGGCGGCGCTCGGGATTCGCGACCTGGGCCGTTTGACCTCCCGCGGCTTTGGGCGGCCCGTTTCCCCGGCGCATCTGGAACTGTTCCACGACGGGCGGCCCATGACCCTCGCCCGCTGGCCCAACGAGGGCTTTGCGACCATTGCCGGCATCCCAGCGGAAGCCGGAAGTAACGACGGTCACGGGGGAACCATCGGCAGTCTCCAGGCCGGGTTCTACTACAACGGCGACCGCCCCGCGGGCTGGCGAAACACTGGTGACATCTGGGTCCATGGCTACTGGGCCTGGGACTGGGCCAATTCCTACGAGCGCGTCGCCTCGCTGGACACTCAGAAGCGCCTGATTAGGACGGCGCCACCCCACGGCCTGTACGGCTTCCGTGCGGGGCAGCGCTTCTATTTTCTGAATATCTTGGAAGAACTCGACCAGCCGGGGGAGTACTTCGTGGACCGCGAGAGCGGGATCCTGTACTTCTGGCCACCGGCGCCTCTCGAGGAGGCCGAAACTTGGGTCTCGGTCCTGGAGAAGCCGATGATCTTGGTGCAGGAGGCCTCCCACGTGGCCCTGCGCGGCTTCACTCTGGAATGCAGCCGAGGCAACGGGATCGAGGTCCGCGGCGGCAGTGGGGTGCGGGTGGAGGACTGCACTTTGCGCAACCTAGGCAACTGGGGCATCCGCATCGGCGGTGGAACCGAGCACGGAGTCAGCGGTTGCCATCTTTATCACCTGGGCGACGGCGGCGTCTATCTGGAAGGCGGCGACCGCCGGAGCCTCATCCCCGCCGGGCACTTTGTGGAGGACTGCGACATCCACGACATGGGGCGCTGGAGCAAGTGCTACCAGCCGGGCGTGCACATTCGTGGCGTGGGCAATCGGGTGGCGCACTGCCGCATTCACGACGGCCCCCACAACGGCATCCTGCTGAGCGGCAATGAACACCTCATCGAGTTCAACGAACTGTATGAACTGTGCCGAGAGACCGGCGACGTGGGCGCCTTCTACCTGGGCCGCGACTGGACCGAGCGAGGCAACGTCGTGCGCTACAACTTCTTCCACCACCTGGGCGGCCTGGGTCTCGGCTCAATGGCCGTCTACCTGGACGACTGCGCCAGCGGGGTGACCGTCTTCGGCAATGTCTTCTACCGGGTGCAGCGGGCCGCCTTCATCGGCGGCGGGCGCGACAACCGAGTGGAGAACAATGTTTTCGTGGAGTGTCATCCCGCCGTGCAGATTGACGGGCGGGGCCTAGACCCCAGCCCCGTCTGGCACAACATGGTCTACCAGACCATGAAGCAGCGCCTGGAGGAGATGAACTGGCGGCAGCCGCCGTATGCGGAGCGCTACCCCCGCCTGGCTGACCTGGAGAAGTATTATGAGCGGGACGAGGGAGTCCCGCCGGAAGGGAACGTGGTGGCGCGCAATATCTGCGTGGGCGAGTGGCTGTCCATCCACTGGCACGCGCAGCCGCAGATGGTTGAGGTCCGCGCCAACCTGGTAGACCAGGATCCGCGCTTCGTGGACGCCGAGGCGATGAACTTTCAGTTGCGCGAGGACTCCCCGGCGTGGGAGCTCGGGTTTGAGAGGATACCGCTAGGGCAGATCGGCCCGAGACAAAGGTAGGGCGCGCCCGCTAGGTTTCCGGCGCGGGCCGGTTTCCGGCCCCTCGCCCGGCTCGGCGCCTTCAGCCGGCCCCTCCGCAGAAACCGCACAGGGCCCAAGTTCCCCCAAGTTCTCGCGTCGGTTGGAGCCGGCTAGACCATCTCCGCCGGCAGGACAATGAACTTCATCCCCGGGGTGATGGGGAAACTGTCGCGGATCGCGTGCAGGCGGTCCACCAGCGGCTGGACCTGCTCGGCCGGCATTACCAGCAAGAGCACAGTATTGAGGCCGGGCCAGATGGGCGTCCCCTCGCGCGGGCCGGTCTCTCCCCGGCCGGCCACATTGCTGAATTTGGTGAAGTGCTTCAGGCCCAGCGCGTCGAGCGCCTCCATGACGTCGGCCTCGACTCCCTGGTCGAAGATAGCGATCACCAGCCTGGTGGCCTCGCTACTCATGCTCGCCTCCCTCAGATGATTCCTCGCCCACCCTTCGGTCCGGCGCCCGTCGCCGCCCGAAGATGCGCCGGCCTGTTCGGGTGAAAAACTCCGCGATGGTGTCCCAGATGACATAGGTGGCCGGCACGAGCAGCAGCGAGACCGCCGTGGCCAGGGTCAGGCCCCCAATGATGGCTACCGCCATCGGCGCCCGGAACTCGCTGCCCTCGTTCACGGCCAGCGCCGTCGGCAAGGAGCCCATGATCATGGCAAGAGACGTCATCAGCACCGGCTTCATCCGGGTCGGTCCGGCTTCCAGCAGCGCCTCGAAGCGGGATAGCCCCCGCGCGCGTAAAGTATTGGTATAGTCCACCACCAGGATCGAGTTCTTGCCCACGATCCCCATCAGCATGATGATCCCGATCATGGAGATGATGCTCAGCAGCATGTTGGCGAGCAGCAGGGCCAGCGCCGCGCCCACGATCGCCACCGGCAGCGTGAACATGATGTTGAACGGCTCCAGCACCGAGTTGTACAGCGCCGCGGCGAGCATGTAGACCAGCACCACCGACAGCAGCAGCGCCTGCCCCAGAAAGCCGAAAGATTCTTTGAACATCTCCACCTGCCCAGACCACGAAGCAGTTACGTCTCCCAGGTCCGTTTCCTCGACGAGCCGGTCTATCTCTCGCTGGGCCGCTCGCAGATTGAGGACGTTCGGGTCGTAGTAGGCCGACAGGGTCACCGTCCGCTGGCGGTTGGCGCGGTCAATCCGGCTAGGACCCGTGGACATAGAAATCGTGGCCACATCCCGCACCCGCACTACCTGCCCCGTCTTGGTCACCCCCAGCACCGCCTCGCCTACGTCGGCTACCCGGCGCTTGTTTGCCTCCGCCAGTTCCAAGCGCAGGTCATATTCTTCTCCCATCTCGCGGTACTTGGATAACTCCATTCCCGCAAACGCAGTGCGCAGGTCGGCGCCCACCTGAGCGACCGTCAGCCCCAAGTCAGCCAGCCGTTCCCGGTCAATCCGCACCCGCACCTCCGGCCGCCCCGGCTTCGAGGAGGTGTCCACGTACAGCAGGCCCGGCACCTGAGCCACCTTGCGGCGCATCTCCTCCGCCACGCGGCTTAGTTGAGTCAGGTCGTTAGAAAGGAACTGCAATTGCAGCGGCGCTTGGCCAGCTCCTCCGCCCATCCCCTGTACGGTGTTGACCTTGATGGTCGCTCCCGGGATGTCCGCCAGGGCCCGGCGCAGGTCCTCGGCCAGCGCCACGTCGCTCCGCTGCCCCGCGCGCACCCGTGCGCGACGCTTGTGCAGGGCCAGGTACACGTTCCCGTACTGGCCGCCGACGTCCCCCGCTCCCAGGAAGGCGCCGCCCAGAAGGCCCACCGTCGCCGACATGTCCTTGATCTCCGGATACTGCTGCTTGTCCGCAAGCCGCTCCTCGATGGCCTGGACGATGGTGTCGGTATATTCCAGACGGGTCCCCGGCGAGGACTCGATGTCAATGCTGATCTGCCCTTCATCCACCACCGGGAACATCCCGAAGCCCAGGCGGGGCATGATCACGACCAGTGCGAAGGCCAGCGCCCCGTAGGCGACCAGCAAGGTGAACCAGGGATGGCTGATCGCGCCGCGCAGAGCCCGGCGGTAGCCGTTCTGCAGGCGGGTGAAGCCCCGATCCCAGCCCTCGAACAGCGCTTGCAGCAGTCGCCGGAGGCCACCGGCGGCGGTGACTTCCTCATCCCGCCGGCGGAACCACCACGCCGCAAGCGAGGGAGTGAGGGTGAACGACACGAACAGCGAGAAGAGTGTGCAGACCGCCACCGTGATACCGAAGGAGTAGAAGAACTGGCCCACAATCCCGCCCATCAGCGCCACCGGCACGAAGACGACCACATCTACCAGGGTGATGGCCACCGCCGCTGCCCCGATCTCGGTGCGGCCGTTGTATGCTGCCGTCGCCGGCTGTTCCCCCGCGTCCAGATGCCGCTGGATGTTCTCCAAGATGACGATGGAGTCGTCTACCAGAATCCCTACCGACAGGGCCAGCCCCAGCAGCACCATCATATTCAGGGTAAAGCCCAGGCCGATCCCGGTGGGCAGGAAAGTCGCGACGATGGAGGTGGGAATCGCCAAGGCTACGATGATGGTCGCCCGCAGGTTGTGCAGAAACAGGAATACCACCAGTGAGGCCAGCACTGCTCCCCACATCAAGGCGTCGGCCACGTCTTTGATGGACTCGCGCACCCTCTCCGAACCATCCAACGCAATGGTGGCTTTCAGGTCGGGGGGCAGCAGCCCGGGCTTGCCCTCGGTGCCGAGCAGGAACTCCAGTTCCGCCCGGGCCCGATCGCACACCGCCACGGTGTTGGCATCCGCCTGCTTGAGAATGTTGACCGTCACCGCCGGGTTCCGGTTAATGCGGCTGATGCTCGTCGGCTCCGCGGTGGTGTCGAGTACTTCCGCCAGGGTGTCCAGGCGCACCAGCCCCCCGGCCGGAGTGGGCACCTGCAAGCGCCGGATCTCCTCCATGCTCCCGAACTCGCCCATCACCCGGACGGTGTAATCGCGCAGGCCCTCCTTCAGATTTCCCGCCGGGATCTTCAGATTCGCGGCGGCCAGGTACTGCGAGAGGGCCGACAGGCTCAAGCCCACCGCGTCCAGCCGCTCCTGCTTGACCCGAATCTGGATCTCCCGCTCTTCACCCCCGGTGACCGATACCGAGGCCACGCCAGGGATGGCCCCTAGGCGCGGCTTGATCTCCTCGTCCACTATCCGCCGCAACTCCCGCGGCGGGCGGTCGCCGGTTATTCCGGCAATGATCACCGGCAGCGAGGCGATATTTAGTTTGAACAACTGAGGGGTCTTAGCGTCCTTGGGAAAACTAATCCGGGCTCGGTCAATGGCGTCGCGCACATCCGAGGCCGCCGCATCTAGGTCGGTGCCGTACTTGAAGCGGATGAAGACGCCGCCCAGGTTCTCCTGGCAGGAGGACTCCACTCGGTCTACGTTGTTGATGATACTAACCTGGTCCTCCAGGGGCTTGACAATCTGCTGCTCCACTTCTTCCGGCCCCGCCCCCGGATAGGGAACAGTGATGGAAATGAAGGGGAAATCTATCTGAGGAAAGCGATCCCAGGGCATCCGGCTGTACCCCACTAGTCCCAGCACCATCAGGCCCAGGATCACCATGCCCATAGTTACGCGCCGGTTGATAGCAACTTTAGTCAGCCACATAAGAACTCCGTGCTCCTCTTCCGGGAGCGTGCGATCCAACCCAGGGGCAATGCCCCGGGTCTGCCTGCCTAAACAGGAGCCACAGGCGCCTGCTGGCGGGGCTGCAGCCGGTGCTTACGGTGCCGCTGCCGGCAGAGGCCCCGGTCCGCCGGCGGCCTCGGGCATGGGCGCTACCACCGTCCCCTTGCCTTTTTCCTTCGCCGTGACTCGCTGTCCCTTGGCCAGCAGGGTCTGCCCGGAGATGATCAGCAGGTCGCCCTCCTCGACGCCGGACAACGCCTGCACCTTGCTGTCGCTCTGCGCGCCCACTGTGACCTCCCGCACCTCCACCTTGCCGTCCTTGACCAGGTACACCAGCCGCTGCTCGCCGCTCTCCACCAGGGCGTCGCGAGGAATCACGATGGCATCGGTGACCGTCGCCAGCAGCACGTGCACGCGGCAGAACATGCCCGGCTTGATGAGTTCCTGGCGGTTGTCCACCTTCACCTCCGCCGTGTACGTGCGCTGTCCCGAATTTGCGGCCGGGCTAATGCGGACAATGCGCCCCGCGAAGGTCCTCCCCGGCAGGCCGTCCACGGTAACCCGCGCCGGCTTGCCCACGGACAACCGCCCGATCTGCAACTCGCTGACCTGCGCCTTCACCTTCATTGGCTGGAGGTCCACCAGGCGAATCAGCCCTCCACCCCCGCTCGCGTTCTGCCCCGGCTCTACCAGCCGCGCCGCCACTACGCCCGCGAAGGGGGCGCGCACGTAGTGCTTAGCCAGAGCCGTACGGCTGTAGCGCTCGCCCGCCCGCGCCTGTCCCAGGGCCGCCGTCGCCGCCCTGATCTCGGCCTGCTGCATCTCCAACTGCTGGCGTTGCGCCCGGGCCAGTTGCAGTTGCTGCTCCGCCGCCGTGAGGGCCTGCTCGGCGGCATTCACGTCGCGTTGCGCTACCACGATCTGGTCTCGCCGGGACTCGGCCAACTGCAACTGTTGGCGCGCTTGCTGCACCGCCAGTTCCGCTATGCGCACCTGCTCCCCACGCGCTCCGGCTTTGGCCAGGCTCAAAGCCTCCCGGGCCTGCTGGGCGCGGCTTTCCGCCACCTCGTAGTTGGTCTTGGCGTTCTCCAGCATCTGCGCCGAGACGGCCTTGGCCTCATAAAGGTTCTGGGCTCGCCGGTAATCGCTCTGCGCCAGGCGCAGGGCCGCTTCCGCCTGATCCAGGGCCGCCTGGGCCTGGGCAATCTCCTGCTCCCGGGCCCCGGCGCGAATGTCCCGCAGTTGTGCCTCCGCGGTCTCCAGCGCCGTCCGGGCGCTCTCGATTCCGCTCTCCACCGAAGACTTGGTCAGTTCATAGGCGGCCCGCGCCTTGCTCAGTTGCTCCTGCGCTGAGCGCACCGCGATCTCCGCTTGGCGGATGCCCACTCGCGTGGACTGGTCGGTCAGCCGGGCGCTCACCTGCGCCTGCGAACGCCGCGCTTCGGCGGAACGCACCAGCGAGGCGGACTGGGCGGCCTGCGCCGCCGCTAGGTCGGTGTCCAGGCGGACCAGCGCCTGCCCCGCGCGGACCCGATCCCCCACTCGCACGTAAACCGCCGCCACGTTGCCCGGTACCGAAGCCTCCACCGTGGTGTCGTTCTCCGCTTCCGCGGTGCCGGTCAGCACCAGCGTGTCATCTAGAGCGCCTCGCACCGCCGGCTCCACCGGTACCGGGGTGGCCTGGGCCGTCGTCTCCTTCTCGGGCGGCTTGCCCCGCCCGCAGCCCAGGAACAGGGCGACGGCCAACAGGCAAGGAGCAAACACCTTGACCAAGTGCAATCGTGGCTTCATCACTATTCCCCCCCTCGCAGGGGCCGGCCCAGCGCCTGATACAAGCGGAACACGGCCAGTTGCAGATCGTAGTCAGCGTTCACTTGCGCGGCTTCCGCGGCGGCTAGCGCCGTCTGCGCGTCGAGCACCTCAATCCCATTGGCCACTCCCGCCTGGAAACGCACCTCCGCCACTCGCGCTCGCTCCCTCGCCTGCACTACCCCCTGCGTCGCCACCTGCAATTGCTGAGTGACCTGGTCGAGGGTGAGAAACTGCTGAGTAACCTCCAGCGCGATCTGCTGGCGCTGCGCCTCCAGGGCCAGTTGCGCCGACCGCAGTTGCGAGCGAGCGCTGTCGGTCTGGCTGCGAGTCAGCCCCCCGTCAAGTATCGGCTTGTTCAGGGCCAGCGTAACTTGCCAGGTCTCACCTTTGCTGAACGCGGTAGCCACCGACTTCACGGCCTGAGCGTTGAGCGCCAGCACCGGATTGCGGCCCGCCTCCGCCAAGCGCACCGCCGCCTCCGCCTGGCGAATCCGGGCGTTCAGCATCTCCACCTCCGGCCGGTCGCGCCAGGCGGCCTCGATCAACTGGCCCAGGTCGCCAGCGGGCCTAGTCACGGGATCGGTGGGAGCCACCACCTGCAAAGGGAAGGTCTGCGGCAGCGCCAGAATCCGGCGCAGAGCCGCCAGCGCCTGCGCCACCGCAGTGTGCGCGGCGATCTGGTTCCCCTCGGCCTCGGCCAGCGCAGTGCGGGCCTGGATCACTTCAAACTCCGCCACGGTGCCGGCCTCGAACATGGCTTGCGCCACGCGTAGGTGCTCGCGCACGGCCAGCACCTGCCGGTCGGCGATGCCCGCCATCTCCTGAGCGCGCAACACGCCGTAGGCCGCCTCGGTCGCCGCTTGCCGCACCCCATGCCGGGCTACCTGCACCTGCCTCTGCGCTGCCGCCACGCCCTGGGTGGCCACCCGCGTGGCTCTCTCCACTCGCTCGCCAGTATACAGAGGCTGGGTCACCGATACGGAGTAGTTGGTAATCCGCGGGCTCCCTACCTGAATGCTCTGCCCGCCAAAGTCTATTGTCTGCACCGGCCCCATCCGACCCTCTACGGCGGTGAAGTCGGCGGTCAGGCGCTTGCCCGCCCGGGCCTGCGCCACGGCCGCTTCCGCCTGGCGCACCGATTCCTCGGCCTGGCTGACCTCGATCGCTTCGAGGACCGCCAGGTCCCCCGCCTGCAGAGGCGTGAGTACCACCGGTGCTGGATTGGTCGCGACCACTTCCCCTTGATTTTGCGCCCCAGGAACGGCCGGTGCGTCCTGCGCGACTCCCGGCACAGCCGTCCCGCCCAGCCATAGGGCGATGAACAGGAAAGCCGGTCGCCACACACGGC
>CALFVE010000149.1 GCA_937928475.1 uncultured bacterium
CCCTTGAGGTGCTCCCGGATGTTGTCCAGGCCGTTGCACAGGTCTTGCAGGTTGATGATGTCGCGCCCGGCTTCCAGGAAGTCGTCAATCAGTTCCATCACGTAGCCGTCGCTATGCTGGTGAATGAGCACCCCGGCCTGCTTGCACGGCTCGACCAGGCGGCTGTAAGCCGGGGTGATCCACTTGTGGAAGAGGCGAGGGCTGATGATGCTCGCGGTCTGAGTGCCCAGGTCCTCGGGGAAGTCCACCTGATCCACGCCGATCTTCAGCCACTCGCGCACCTGCACCAGGTTGTGCTCGACCAGCAGGTCTATGAGAGTCTGCAGGCGGGGCTCGTCGGTGGCCAGGTCCACCATGAGGTTCTCAAAGCCGCGCAGATACCAGAGGCGCATGAGCAGGAAGCCGTGGGGCAGGCTGCCGACGACCACCTCGCCCCGAGCGCGGGTGATCTGCGCGTTCTGGCGGCGCTTGTCCCAGTCGGCAGGACCGGCATCGTCCTGCACCAGCGGATCGGGCGGGCGCCAGGTCTCCAGCGCTGACCAGTCGGCCAGGGGGCTTTCCAGCACCAGGCCGGCGATGCCGTCAATCTCGCTGCGCCAGACCACGCCCCAGTTGTCCGTGAAGGTGCCCTCCTGGGAGTAGCTGGTGTTGAATACGTAACTGGCCCAGTCTATCTGGCCCTGCTGGAAGTTAGGGAAGAAGAGCGGGTGCCGCGCCATCACTTCTTCCAGTTCGCGACCGCCTTCCTTGCGGCTGGCGCCGGAGATGACCACGCGCACGGGGATCCACCGGGGATTGGTGCGGCGGACCGTGGCGAGATAGTTGTTGCGTTCCAGCAGGTTGACCATTTCTTCGCTCCTTCTACGCACGTCATCCCAGGCCGGGTCACTGCCCTGGTTTCTGTTCAGACAGGCAATAGACCTCCCCGCGCAGGTCAGGAATGGAGGTGCCGAGCAGGGTTCGGGGAAGAGACGCGACCGAATCTTCGCGAAATAGGAGGTTGCGACCTTGACCAACCGTGAACGCTTCTTTCGGACCTTGCGCTTTGAGCCGGTGGACCATCCGCCCTTGGCCTTGGGCGGCCCCTGGCCGGAGACACGCCGGCGCTGGGAGGCCGAAGGTCTGCCGCCCGCAGCCAACCTGTACGACCACTTTGACCTCGAACCGTACGACTTCGTCTACGTCGGCCCGGCCACCCGCCTCTATCCTGGCTGGGAGGAGGAAGTGCTGGAGGAGACCGAGGAGCACGTGATCCTGCGCACCACTCGGGGGGCAGTCGTCAAGCGGCGCAGGGAGATGCGGGAGGCCGGAGCCGAGCACTATCTCGAGTACCCCATCAAGGGGCCCCAGGACCAGGCGTGGCTGGCGGAGCGGCTGGATCCCGGGACGCCGGGTCGGGACGACGGCGCTTGGCGGCAGAAACTCGAAGAGAACCGGGGGCATCCCAGCAAACTGCTGCTTACCGATTTCGGCTCCTTCTTTGGCGACCTGCACGAGCACATGGGCACGGCGCAGACCGCGTTGGCCTTCTATGACTGGCCCGACTTCGTGCACTGGTACAACGACAAGATCGCCACGCTCTGTGAGGTTTCGATGGACAAGGTCCTCCCCCTGGGGGGCGTTGACTTCATGGGGGGACACGAGGACATGGCCTACAAGGGTGCGCCCTTGATCTCGCCGGCGATGTTCCGCGACTTTCTCATGCCCTACTACCGCCGGACGGTGGGCAGGGCGCGCGGCTACGGCCAGTGGATCTTCATGATGGACTCCGACGGGGACATCCGGCAGTTGATCCCGCTCTGGCTGGAGGTGGGCGTGAACATGTTCACGCCCTGCGAGGTGGCGGCGGGGATTGACGTGGGACAACTGCGGGCCGAGTACGGCCGAGAGGTCCTGCTGGCCGGCGGCATAGACAAGCGGGTGCTGGCAGCCGGCAAGGCGCAGATCAAGGCGGAACTAGAAAAGCGCTACCGGACAGCGGAGTTGGGCGGGTACATCCCAGGCATTGACCACGGGGTGCCGCCGGAGGTGTCCTGGGAGAACTACTGTCATTACGTGGAGGTCAGCAAGGCGCTGTGCGGTATCGCCTGAGGCCGCCTGCTGCGCGGCTTCGGTGCCGGTCTCTGCCTTGCGGGGGTAGCCCAGGCCAGGCAGAGCGGCGGCTTGTCCGCCCGCCTGCACAAGCAGCGGCAGAGTGCGTGCTTGGCTCGTCTCTCCGGAGGCACCGGCTGAAGGCCCCGAGCCAAGCGAGGGGCCCGAGACCGGCCCGCGCGGGGAGGCCCTGCTTATGCCTGGTATGGCTCGACTAGGTTGCGCTGCCGGAGGCCTCCTGCAAGGCCTGCCCAAAGGCGGCCCAGAAGGGGTCCACCCGTGGGTGCTCCAGGTCACGCTCGGCGCCGCTCTCTAGGAGCCGGATGCCCTGCTCGCGCTCGCGCATCTCCCCGACGATGGAGGCGAGAATGCCACGCTCGTGCAGCGCGGCGACAATCCGGTCGGCGGCGTGAGGACGACAGGTGATCACCAGCGTGCCCTCGCTGATGCAAGCGTAGGGGTCAATGGCCAGCGCCGCGCAGAGTTCCAGGCACTCGGGATAGGCGACGATCTTCTCCTTCTCCACCACCAGCCCCAGTTGCGCGGCGTCGGCGATCTCCCAGAGAGCGCCCCAGATGCCGCATTCGGTGGCGTCGTGCATGCAGGTGACGCCGCTATCACGGACGCCCTGGGCGACGGCGATGCGGGCGTCCTCCACGACCGACATCTTCCAGAAGATCTCTTCGGCTCGGGCGCGGAAGTCGGCCCCCAGTTTGGCCTCGATCAGGCTGGGCACCGCCGCGGCAAACAGGCCGGTGGTCTCGATGGCCGGGCCGTTGGTGATGATGATGGCGTCGCCCG
>CALFVE010000150.1 GCA_937928475.1 uncultured bacterium
TTCGGCTGGCCCTCGGTAGCGCGGCTGGACGACGACACGCTGGTGGTCGTCGCCTCCGGCTTGCGCACCGATCACATCTGTCCCTTCGGCCGCACTGTCCTGTGCCTCAGCCGCGATCTGGGCCGGACCTGGACCTCCCCCCGGGTGATTAATGACACTCCCCTGGACGACCGCGACGCCGGCGTGCTCTGCCTGGGCGGGCGGCGGATTCTTATCACCTGGTTTTCTAGCGACACCCGCCCCTGGTTCGCCCAGGAGTGGATGCAGAGCCGCTGGCGCACGTTGCCGGAGGAGCAGCAACAGTGGTGGCAGGCGGGGCTGGCCAACATGACCGACGAGGCCCGGGCCCGATTCGAGGGCGCGTGGCTACGGGTGTCCGACGACGGCGGGGAAACCTGGCGACCGCCGGTGCGGGTCCCGGTGAACTCCCCCCACGGGCCGATCTTGCTCCGCAGCGGCGCGCTCCTCTACTTTGCGAAACTCTGGGAACCGCTCAGCGGCCTGGAGAGCGGCCCCGAGGCCGGCCAGATCGTGGCTATGTCCAGCCCTGACCAGGGGCAAACCTGGACACTGCGAGGCACAGCGCCCCTGATCCCCGGCACCATCTGGGCCAACTATCACGAGGCGCACGCCGTCGAACTGCCCAGCGGTAAACTGATCGGTGCCATTCGCCTGCAGAGCGCAGCCGGACCCCAGGGCGACGTGACGAGAGCCGGGCTGGACGACTTCAGCGTGGTCCTTACCGAATCCCGTGACGGCGGCCAAACCTGGGCCACGCCGCGTAGCGTGGGAATTCTCGGCTCGCCGCCGCACCTGCTGCGCCATTCTTCAGGCACGCTGGTCTTAACCTACGGCTACCGCCAGCCGCCCTTCGGCCAGCGCGTCGCCCTCAGCCGCGACGAGGGCGAGACCTGGGAGGCCGACTACATCCTGCGCGACGACGGCCCCGACACCGACCTGGGCTACCCCGCCACCGTGGAACTCCCCGACGGCGACCTGTTCACCATCTACTACCAGAAGCCTCACACGACGCAGGACCGCTGCGGCTTGCTCTGGTCGCGCTGGCGGCTGGACGAGTTTGCCTGAGCGCCGAAGGTTCCCGCGGCCCCTTATGCGCCAGCCCGGAGCCACGAACAGGAAACCCCCAGCATGTTCATAGACATCCACGCTCACGCGTACCCGACGATCGGTCCTAAGCAGGATGGCAACGTCCATTTTGCCACGCCCGAGCAACTACTCGCCCGCTACGAGGAACTCGACATCGAACGGGCTTGCCTGCTGCCCTTGATCGGGCCGGAGGTGTACTTGCCCGAGTCTAACGAGGAGATCCTGGCGATCGCGGCCCGCTACCCCGACCGCTTTATTCCCTTCTGCAATCTGGACCCCCGCGCCCTCACCAATTCGCCGGAGGCGCCGCTCGGCGAGGTGCTGCGCTACTACCGCGACCAAGGTTGCAAGGGCGTCGGCGAGGTGATGCCCAACCTCCCCTTCCTCGATCCGCGCGTCCAGAATCTCTTCCGGCACGTGCAAGAAGTGGGCCTCCCGCTCATCTTCGACGGCGCAACGCGGCTGGGCGGAACCTACGGCCTGTATGATGAGCCCGGCCTGCCCGGACTCGAACTTACCCTGCGTCGCTTTCCCGACCTCCTTATCCTCGCTCACGGTCCCCCTTTCTGGGCCGAGATCGCCCGCTTGGAAACGCCGGCCGATCGCGACGGCTACCCCCGCTATCCGGTTCGCGAGGAGGGCGTCGTGCCCAAACTGTTCCGCCGCTACCCTAACCTGTACGGTGACCTCTCCGCCGGCAGCGGCTACAACGCCCTGGCGCGTGACCCGGATTATGCCGTGCAGTTTCTGGAGGAGTTCCAGGACCGCTTGCTTTTCGGCACCGACATCTGCGCCCCGGAGCAGTCGGCCCCCCTCGGCGAGTTCCTGCTCCGGCTCAAGGCAGAGCGCCGGCTGAGCGAGCGGGCTTTCCGCAAGATCGCGCGCGAGAACGCGGTGCGCCTCCTAGGCCTGTAGCCCGGCGTGCAGGTAGCAAGCAGGCGCAGCGCGAAGAAGCCGACGCCCAGCCTGGCTCAACGGGGTGCTCCGCCCCAGGCCGCCTGGGTTCTGCCCAGCAGTCGCTACCCTGTTCTCTGGAGGCTATGCCATGAACCGCCTTCTCTACGCACTGCTCACCCTCACCGCGCTCGGGCTTGCCCTCTCCTCGGCCTGGGCCCAGCCTCCGGCCGCCAAGCCCGCCCTCCTCTTCTGTTGCCCCGGCGAAAACCGCTACGAATACGCCGGTTATGACTACATGCGAGCCCTTACCGACGCCGGGTTCGCCGTGGACTACCTGGAAGGATCGGCCGAACTCACCTGGGACCGAGTCAAGAACTACAACGTGCTCTTCATCTATGACTTCCCGCCCCCGGGGCCGGAGAGCGACCCCTCTTACAGCCTCTTCGCTCTGCAGCCCCCTTGGGTTGAGGACTACTTCGGGGTGCTCGACCGCTTTCTCAAGGCAGGAGGCGGCCTGTTTCTTCACTACTGCCCCTCCTACGGAGCGGCCGCTCCCAATCAGTTGCTCAAGGCCTGGGGGATCCAGTTCCCCCTCATTTGGCTTCGCCACCCCGAAACTCACACCATGACGAATATGCCCGTGCCGCTGGCCTATACCGACCGCATCCTGCCCTCGGCCTGGACTTCGAGGGCCGCGCCTATGTCCCTTTGTATGTGAGCAAGGTGCCCAGCACCCACGTGATGATCGGCCACCCGGTCGTCGCTGACGCCGCCGGCAAGGACCTCTTCATTCAGGTCACGCGCCTCAATGACGGCCTGGACGGCCGGCCCCCCGCCTGGCACCTGTCCGTGAACAATCCCACCGACCGCCCCCTCACGAGCACGCTGCGCAAAGTCATGGACTTGCCGGGATTGCGGTTTGTCCAGGAAAAAATCACCATTGGGCCGGGAGAGTACCGGGTGCTGAGCAGGAGGCAGGACTAGGGCAGGGCCTTGCGCTCCGCGGGCGCTGTTAGGAGAGAACATGTCTCACCAGACCCACCCGACAAACCGCGCCGATCGCCGCGCCACGGAAATCCGCCACCTAGACTCCGTCTATGCGATGCCCGTCTATCCGACCCGGGCGGAATGGGAGGCCCGCGCGCAGGCCCTCCGCGAGCAGATCCTGGTCGCCACCGGTCTCTGGCCGATGCCGGAGAGAACCCCGCTAAACCCTCGCCTCTTCGGCCGGGTGGAACGCGAGGGCTACAGCGTGGAGAAGGTGTACCTGGAGACGTTGCCGGGATTCTACCTGTGCGGGAATCTGTTCCGGCCCCGGAAGCCCAAGGGACGCCTGCCCGCGGTTCTGCACCCGCATGGTCACACGCCTCTGCAGGTTGGCCGCCTCGAT
>CALFVE010000151.1 GCA_937928475.1 uncultured bacterium
TAAACCTCCAGGCGGTGCGCCCGCCGGGGACGGCACAGGTAGTGGTGAGCACGCAACTGGTCAACGCCGGCCCGCAGCCCTGCCGCGTGCGTGTGGCAGGCTACCTAGTGGGATTGGGACAGCCGCTGGCCGCGAAGGAACTCTCGCTGGCGCCCAGCCTACCGGTCGAGGTCGCCTGGACCACGACGCTCACCGCGGAGCAGTGGAAGCCGGGCCGCTATGAGGCGCGGCTGTACGTCCTCGCACCGGAAGGGAGCACTCAGACATGCGAATTCTTGCTGCCCTGACCGCGGCGCTAGCCACCGCCGCCCTGCCCGCGCTGGCGGACGCTCTGCTGCTCCAGACCTTGGCCGGTGGCGAGCGAACCGCGACGCTCACGCCGGACGGGGCTACCACCGTCCTCGAGTCTTTCGCTGGGCACCTGGTCGCCGGGAAGAACGAAGTGGTCTGTTTTGCGCCGCATCTCCCCGTCAAGGCCGACTCGCTGCGGCTGCTGGTTCCCCCCGATCTGGAGGTGCTGCACTGGCAGGACGAGCCTGTCCTGGCCGGCCGCCGCTGGACCCTGCAGGTTCCCCAAGCAGGAGACTACCGGCTGACCGTCGCCTATGACCTGCCGCAACTCACCGCGCGCTTCGCCTATCGCCTAGACTGGCGCGAGGAGGTGGCGGTGCTGCAAACCTCAGTGAGCCTGACCAACGCACTGGCCCAGCCCCTGGAACTGCAGAGCGTCGAATACCACCTGATCAGCAAGGAACCGGCGCCGGCCGAAACGGAGACAAACGGCGGCGGGCGACTGGTGATGCCGGGGCCGATCGTCCTGCAGCCGGGCATCACGCGGCAGCAGGAAGTGGGCGAGCCGGTCGAAATCAGCGGGCAGCGCCTCTTCGAGTTCGACGGCGGCCCCACCCGGGAGCGCCTCGAACTCGCGCCCACCCCGGAGCAGATCGCTTGGCTGGGCTTGCTCCCTCCGGGAGACCTCACCGTTTTCTGGCCGGAGGCCGAAGAGCGGCCGCCGCTGGCCCTTGGCCCCCTTCCCGCGCCGGACAAGGGGATGGTGACGCTCAACCTCGGCGACAGCGTCGAGGTCGTCGTCAAGCGCCTGCTGCTCACGCAGGCCAGGAAGGAGCTGGAGTTTGACAAGCAGGGACGAGTCTGCGGGTTCGACCTCGTGGAAACCTACCGCCTGGAGGTCACCAACTACGGCTCTGCCCCCGCTCGCGTGCGACTGTGGGAGATCCTAATGGCGCAATGGGAACTGCAGTCGGAGACGGCCCTGGCGAAGCAAGAGGGGGGCCGGGTCGCCTTCGAGGTGCAGCCAGGTCCGGGGGAGACTGCGGCAGTGGAGTTTGTCCTGGTGAAGCACAGCGGAACGCGAGCCGGCTGAGCGCACCCGCGCCGTTCCGCTGCTCTTGGATCAATCCCCTCGCTGGCCTGGCGCTCCATCTGCCGCGGGCCAGGGCTGCCGCGCCGAGCTCTTGCGCCCGCTTCTCGTCGCCGAAAAAAAGGGGCCGGCACCCCCAGGCGCCGACCCCTCAAGCGCCGGACTTCACTGAGCAAGAAGGCAATCAGAAGCTCGTGCTGTACTCCAAACGGCCCTGTATTGAGCGCTGCAACGTCGGGCTGTTTGCGGGTGGCGTGTTGCTTTGTAGAGAGATGACGAAGCGTCCGTTGTCGGTCCAGCGCTTGCTATACGACAGGTCCAGGATGGAGCTGGGTACCGGCGTGTTCGGGTTCGGCTGCGGGACGAAGTCGCCCATGCTGTAGCCCAGCGCGAGCTTACCCCCTCGGTCCTCCTGGCCGCCAGCCAACTGCAGGTGGTAGTAGCCAACGGCGCTGTCGCTGAAGAGCGGCTGGTCGAAGTAGTAATAGCGATAGTTGAACTTCACGTCCACGGTCCCGATCCTGCTCTGCAGGGCCGCATCGTAGCGATCGCCCAGGAGCGCCGCGTTACCGAAGCGGTTCAAGGGATTCTGCACATAGCCCACCTGCAAGGTTCCCCCTAACGCTGGGACTCCTACAGCGTAACTACGCTCCGCCGCCGGACGCCCCTGCTGGTCGTTGTAGTCCAGTCTGACGCTCAGCCCAGCGGGCTGCCCGTGACTGACCGAGATCTTGACCAGGGGGTCTTGGAAGGCAGTCAGGTTGCCCGAGTCGTAGCCGCTGACCTGGGCGACGACTCCCACCCCCTTGGTGGGATCGCCGACGGCCAGTTGTACATCATTACCCTCGACCCGGCTAGCGCCAGGTGCGTCCCAGTTGGCGTACCCCACCAGCAGCCCCATGCCGCTGGGCGAGGGCTTTTCGCTGCGCAGTTGCACAGCCCGCACCACTCTCGCCGTGGGCAGGTCGCTCTGGTCCATCGAGTTGATGCGGCCCTGCAAAGTGACGTACTTGGACAAGGCCGCCGAGACCATCGCTTGCTCGGTCTCCACGTCCACGCCGGGATCCTGGGTGCTCTGCTCCATCCGCGCCGCCACCGTGATCTTCTCGGTCGGCTGGGCGCTGAGGTCCACGGTGGTCTTGCCGCTGTCCACCCCCGGCTCCTCGTTGACCTGTATCCGCCCCAGCGCAAAGGTGGCCTTGGGCGTGAACAGGTCGAAGCGCGGCGTGGTCAGCGCCAGCATCTCCCGCTCCTGATAAGCAGACCCGGAGCGCGTGCGGGCGAAGTCCCGCTGGAGAGACAGCCGTTCCTTGTTGACCATGATGCCCAGGTCCGTGATGAGGCGGGACTGGAAACTGTTGTCGTTCTCGGTGGTGATGTACTGCTGCTTGAAGTCGCCCGTAGTGCCGAAGCCCTTCCAAGGCACGCCGAAGATGCTGGTGAGCACCGTGCCCGCGGGTCCACCTGAGGCCAGGCGCTGGTAGGACTGGCTGAAGTAGGCGCCCGGCTTCCAACTGGTAAGAGGCATGGTGAGCGCCAGCAGCCGCTCCCGGGTCCACACGCCCTTGACCGAGGTGGTGCTGGCCTTCCAATCGAGCCGGGTCGTGTCATCGAACATCTTCACCGGCACGAACACGGTAAAGAGCCGCTGCCAGGTCTGCCCGGCGGCGGTGATGTCGTCCTTGATCGAGTAAAGCGTCGTGGCCTGGTAGTTGGCTAGCGGCAGGGGTGTGCTCACCTGCGCAAAGCGCGCGCGGGTGGTCACACCGCCGACCTTCTCCTCCCGCAGGTGATACTCAATGAGGCCCTTCTTCTCGATGAAACCCAGGGGCAGCACGAAGTTGTCCACCGCCAAGCGACGGGGCGAGGCGGTCTGGTCGTCATACAGTCTCTGGGTGTCGAAGTGACCCTTCTGATCAAAGAAGGAGGGGAAGTCTAACGTCCAGATTTGGTCGCGCAGCAAGGCGGTGCCCGCCGAGAGGGAATCTAGAGCGTGGAGGTTGCCGGTCAGACTGAACTTCTCGGTGGTTGTGGTCAGGCCCATCGTGCGGCTGCTCAGTCGGGTAGCCGACTCGCCGGTCAACTGTGTGGTCCACGCCTGCTCCAGACTCAGCAGGCCGGTGCTGGTGCCCTGACCGAAGCCTTGGGTCAGCCCCAGTTTGCGTGTCTCGCTCCCGCTGATCAGCCGCTGGGTAAGGTCTTCGACGGTGGCGAGTTGCCGCGAGGCAGTTAGCGTGGTGCGGGCCCCCAGAGCCAGACCGATGCTGTCAGTCACGTCCTGACTGAGACCGGTGCGCATGAGCGCCCCGGGGGCGTCCACCAGCGCGCTGTGCATGTTGTGGCTGATGGTCAGCCCGGGGCGCAACTGGAGGTTCAGTTCCATCTTCTGGAGCTCGGCCGAACTGGCGCCCAGGCCCCAAGCGCCGTTGGCCTCGATGAGCGATTCCAGCGGGTTCCCCCGGGCCGTGAAGGACTCAGGGAGCATCGCCGGGCTGGCAGCCCTGAGGGACTCCGCCGTCGGGTCTGCCGGTTCGGCAGACACCACTACGCCGCAGAAGGCCAACAGGAGACTTCCGCCCACTATGGCGAGGATGGTCTTAGTCATCGGGTCCAGAATGCTCCCCGGTGCAATGCGCCCTGCTGCCTGACTTAGACGCTCACCCTTTCCGAAAGGTTGCCAACAATCTTCCCAGCGGCTCCAGAATCTCCCTAGACGGTCTCGGCTTCTCCGATTATCCATGCGCCGACCGACGGCATCTTAATCCCCTTGTATTAGGCATTATACTCCTTGCAGCCGCCAAATGCAACCCAAGACGAGAGTTCTTGCGGGGCATTACTCGGCTTCGGGACCGCCTCCGCCTTGGTAGAGAGTCCGGATCTGCTCGCCGGTCAGAGCCCTGTCGTAGATGCGCACGTCGTCCAGGCAGCCCCGGTAGTCGGCCCGCCCGCTAAACCGAGCCCCGAAAAGCCAGTCCTCGCCGGGAAGGTCGAGGTCATGCATGTCTACTTCCCCGGGGCCAGCTTGACCCACGAGCCTACCATCCAAGTAGGTCGCCAGCGTCCCGGAAGCAGCGTCGCAGGTGGCCGCCAGATGATGCCACTCGCCCCGCGTCGGCCGGTCCTGGCCGGGGAAGAATTCGACCGCCACGCTGTGCCCTTTAGAGTCCGCCAAGCAGAAACGACCGTCGAAAATGCCGATCCCCCGATTGCCTGCTCGATCGGCTCGCGCAATGAGCGTCCCCGCATGGCCGGGATTGTCGGCCCACAGGGCTAGCGTGAAGCTCTTACCGCTGAAACTGAAGGCAGGATCCGTTGCCGAGGCCAGCAGCCGCAGGTAGCATCCTTTATCCAATTCCAGGGCCCTGCCGATCTTTCCCTCCACCTGCCGGCTGTCCCAGAAAGCCGGCTCCAGCCAGTCGGCGCCGCTGAGCACCCGGTCTCCTTGAGGGCCGGCGCCCACCCACAGCCACCCGTCATAGCCGTGGCCGGAGGAGTCCGGCGTCTTCGAGTTCCTCACCACCTCGAACTCCCAGTGACCGAGTGGCGTAGGGAGCGCCACCGGCGCGGCGAGTGGCCCCGCTTCTCCAGCCTGTCCCAGCGTGGCCGGCTCCTGCAAGGCCTTCACAATGCACTCGGCCAGGTGCTTGCCCGCCACCTCGTTGCCCCGGGAGGTCAAGTGCACACCGTCCTCCGGGCGAATCAGATCGGTGATCTCGTATTGCCCCTCTCGGAAGGCCCGCATGAACAGGGCGAACTGATCGCAAAGCGGGAGGCCCCTCTGTCTGGCCACTTGGCGAGTCACGGAGAGGAAGTGCTGGTCGAGATACTGATTAAGCCCGAGAGCCTTGAACTTGTCCCAGTCCTTGAAGAAGTGGCGCCGCTCATCGAAGGGCGTACTCGTGACCAGGATCACATGCGGGACCGAATTCTGGCGGGCCGCCGCGATGATGCCCTCCAGCGAATCGCGGAATTCCTCCGGATTGCTGTCGGCCATGTCGTTCAGACCGTAAGAGACGGTCAGAACGTGAGGCTTCAGCGCGAGAACCTGGGCAATCCGCTGGAAGCCCTTGGCCGCCGTCTCGCTGCCCACGCCCGAGTTGACGACCTGGGTCTTGCCCGTACCAATCTGCCGGTCGAGATAGAATTGCACCCGGTCGGTCAGTTTCTCCCCCGCCGGAGCGCGCTGCGAGAGGGTCGTGGAATCACCCATCACCACCACACAAAGGGGCTGATCGGCGTCAGGCTTCTCCGGCGTCGGGACACTGCTGAGAGGGCGGCCCTCGTAGAGGGCCCTCACTTGGTCGGCGCTGAGGGCTGCGGCGTAGATGCGCACGTCATCCAGCCTGCCCTGGTAATAGGGGCCGATCCCCTTGGCCCGTGCGCCCAGGAGCACATCCTCGGTTTCTCGATGTATGTCGCTCATGTCGGCAGGGGACGGTCTGCCGACCCTCCCGATCTGTCCATCCACATAGGTGGTGAGAAGGCCCGAGGGGGCATCATAGGTCACCGCGAGGTGGTGCCACTCTCCCTGGGTGAAAGCCAGCCGGGATCCCTCGGGCAGGAAATAGGCGTTGGCGATGTGGGAGCGCCCCGCGGAACTACCCACGGCGAAGTGACCCTCGTAGAGGCCCAAGCCTTGGGCGGCGCCTCGCCCCTGGGCGAGCAAGTAGCCCGCGGCCCCCGCGTTGTCGGTCCAGAGCGCGATGGTGAAACTCTTCCCATTCCAATTGAAGGCAGGATGATCAGCCGAGCCCTGGATGCGAACGTATTCCCCCTCGCCGGCGAAGCGGAGAGCCTTGCCGATCCGCCCCTCCACCAAGGCATCGGCGCCCATGTTCACCAGCAAGCCGTGATGCCCGTTGCCAGAGGAGTCCACCACTAACCCCTCCTGGGGAGACTCGAATTCCCAGTGGGCAATCAACTCCGGGGGGCCGGGCTCCCCACAGCAGCCCGGTCGGCCGAGAAGGGCGCCCACTAGGAGCAGGGCTCCGATCAGACAGCAGCGCGTTGCCTGCAACATGTCTCACCTCTCCTCTCTCGGATCTTGGTTGGAGATGCCGGGCAGTCCTGTGTCGGCCGAACCCCGGCGCGGCGACCTGGAGTATGCTTTCCTGCACGTAAGGCGCGCATTCCCGAGTTGACCTGCCGCCGCGGGAGACTCCGCGGCAGCCGGCTACTCAAGCAGCAGACTTTCCTGGGCTCGGGTCAGACAGAACTGCGCCAGGGGGTCCTCCGGCGCCTCGCGGACAAAGGCGGCGAGGTCGGCGGGCAGGTCCAGGTCGAGAGCCAATGCGGGTAACGAGAGCACGGTCACCGAAAGGCCGGTACCCTGCGCCTGGGTTAGATGGGTCTCGAGACTCCCCTGGTGCAAGGCCCCGCCGAAGGCGAAAGGGAAGACCTCGGGGCGATCCACCATCATGACGTTGGTGCCGCGCTCCCGGCGATCCGGCACCAGCACCACCTCAAAGCCCTGGCGCCAAGTCGCGATCACTTTCTCCAGGTCGGGGACATTGATCAGGGGCAGATCGGCAGAGACGATCAGCAGAGCATGTT
>CALFVE010000152.1 GCA_937928475.1 uncultured bacterium
TACCCCCGAGAGGGTGTAAACAAGCCGAGGACAGGCGGCAGCATTCAGATTCCGGTGTTTGCATGGGCCTAGGGGCGCTGCCTCCGGCAAGACACAATCCGCCTACCTCCCCAGACCGCTGGCGGGAGCCTCGCCGACCCTCCGCTCCGGGGAGGAACATTTGTTTCAACCTCGGGTTGACTCGCCGCGCGCGGTTCCGCTATAATGGCGGGCGGTATGCGAACAGTGATCGGGGCAAGTCGCAGACCGAGACGCTGCGGGGCGCTTGGGGTATTGCTGGTGACTACGCTGGGCCTAGCGGCAACTGCCGGTTGGGGGGCAGTCCGTACGGCCTGGGTCATCCCCCAGACGGTCAACGTTCGCAAGTCCCCCTCGACGAGTGCGCCGGTGGTCACCCAAGTCTCGCGGGGCACGAAGTTCTTCGTGATCAAGTTTAGCGGCGGCTGGGCTGGTGGCAAGACGGCTTTGGGGCAGTGGGGGTGGATTCGCGAGGACCTCTTGCAGTTCTCCTACGACAAGGGCCGGGCGCTGGCCGCGGAGGCGGGCAACGGCTCTTCCTCGAGTTCCCCTGGCACGAACCCTCCCGTCTGGGTTTCGGTGGATAACGCCAACGTGCGCAGCGGCCCCGGACTGGGCTACAGCCGTTACGGGACCCTTCCGAAGGGCACCAAACTGTACGTGCTGGAGCGGCGGGGGGAGTGGCTGCGCTGCAAGACTCCGGGCGGCGCCGGCTGGCTGTCCCAGAGCGTAGTGAGTTCGGATTCCAGCCTGGGACGGGCGGTCGCCGCTAACAGTGGGGCAACCAAGGCCTTTGTGGATGGCGAGGTCGTCAACCTGCGCAAGGGGCCGAGCGTGAGCGCCGACCTGGTGGCCCGGCTGCGCGAGGGGCAGACGGTGTGGGTCCTGGAAAAGCGCGAGAGCTGGGCCAGGGTCAAGGTCAACAACGGAGCCACCGGCTGGGTTCACCGCGATTACCTCAAACCGCCTGCCAGTAGCCCTACACCTTCGGGGCCTGCGGACTTCCCCAGTGCGAGCGGGGGTCGCTTCCGTACCCTGACCGCCTGGATTGACGAGGATACCTGCAACATCCGCGAGGGCCCGGGGACCAGCCACAGCGTGAAGTTCCAGTTGCGCAAGGGGGAGAAGGTGACGGTCACCGAACTGGAGGGGCAGTGGTGCAAGATTAGGACCGACGAGGGCCGGGTGGGCTGGGTCGCCGGCTGGGTGGTGGACTTCTCCCCGCCGGGGCAGGAGTTCATCAAGAAGGTCAACGGGGAAGAGCAGGAAGTGAAGATCGGGTGGGTGGCCCGGCCGGTCATCAATCTGCGCAGCGGCCCGGGTGAGAACTACCCGCGCATCGGGGAACTGACCCTGAGCACGCAGCTTTTGATCGTGGGGATGAAGGGCGACTGGTTCAAGGTGGCGATGGACAACCGGGAGATCGGCTGGGTCGGCTCCTGGCTGATTGACACTCGCGGCGACCGCCTGGCGCGCTCCAGCGGCGGCTCGGCAGCGGCGAGCGGGCCGCGCCTGGAGCAGGTGAGTGCGCTGGGCTCCTCGGCAGGCAGCGAGGGCGGTCGGCAGATCGTGCACACGGCTATGAAGTACCTGGGCCACCCCTACGTCCGGGGTGGGGAGAGTCCGGGCGGCTTTGACTGCTCTGGGCTGGTCCACCATGTGCTGAGCCAGCACGGCATCTCGGCCGCGCGCACCTCCCCGGGGCTGTTCCGCCAGGGCCGGCCAGTCAGCCGGGAGGAACTGGAGCCGGGTGACGTAGTTTTCTTCCGCGACACCTATCGCTCCGGCATCTCCCACGTCGGCTTCTACATCGGCGAGGGGCGCTTCATCCACGCGGCCAACCCCGGCAGCGGGGTGAAGATCACCGACCTCGATTCCTCCTACTATGCCTCTCGCTACGTGGGCGCCCGGCGGATGCATTAGCAGGTGCGAGGCGGGGGGTATGCGCTGAGCGAGGTGGCACCGCGCTCGCGCAGGGCCTTACCCGGCCCCGGTCCTTTCGTGCCCAGCAGGCGCGGGCACCAGGGGGCTTCTTCTGCCTCGCTGGGCCGGGTCTTGTCCGCTCATCGGTGTGGAGGTCAGCCGAGTCCCCTCGAGGAACACTTCAAGCATGCATATCTCGCCTGAGATCTTTCGCGCCTATGACATCCGCGGGGAAGTCGGCACCCAGATCACGCCGGAGGTGGTGCGCCGCATTGCCCGCGCCTACGGCAGCCTGCTCAGTCGCGACCTGGGGCGGCCGGCGCGCCTGGTGGTAGGGCGAGACCTGCGCGTCTCCTCGCAAGCGCTGGCCGAGGCCGCGGCCGAGGGCCTGCAAGCCGCCGGCTGTCACGTGCTGGACATGGGCGCCGGACCTACTCCGGTCATGTACTTCGCCATTGACCGCTGGCAAGCCGACGGAGGGATGGGGGTTACCGCCTCCCACCGGCCGCCGCAGTTCAACGGCCTCAAGGTGCGCCGGGGCTCCGGGCCCTTCTTCGGGGAGGACCTGCAGCGCCTGCGGTCGCTGAGCGAAAGCGGGGACTTTCTCTCCGGAGCGGGGAGTTACGAGCAGCGCGACATCTGGCCGGAGTACTTCGCGGTGGCGGAGAGTCAACTGCAAGCGGGCGGCGCCAGCGGGCTGCGCGCGGTGCTGGACCTGGGCAACGGCTGCGGGACCTTCAATGCGAAGCGGCTGTTGACCTACCTCGGCTGCGAACTGCACGTGCTGTTCGAGGACCCCGACGGCACCTTCCCCAATCGCTCTCCCGATCCGCTGACCCTGGAGGGCATCGCCAAGTGCGCGGAGCAGGTGCGCGCGGTCGGCGCGGACCTGGGGCTGGCGGTGGACGCCGACGGCGACCGCATCGCGGTGGTGGACCACCGGGGGGAGATGGTCTGGCCCGACCAGTACGTAGCCCCGCTCTGTCGGGCCCTTCTGCGGGAGGCGCCGGCCACCATCGTGACCGAGGTGCGTTGCTCGCAGGCGCTGATTGATGACGTAACGGCCCACGGCGGGCGGGTGGAGATGACGGCTTGCGGCTATCCCTTCATTCTGGCGGGGATGGCCGCCACCAGGGCGCCCCTGGGCTTCGAGACCAGCGGGCATTGCTACTTCGGCAATCCGTACATCAAGTATGACGATGCCGCCTTTGCGGCGGCGCGCCTGCTGGAGAGCCTTTCCGGCTCTGGCCAACGTCTGCGGGAGATAGTGGATTCGCTCCCTCGGTACTACACGGCTCCGGAGGAGCGCGTGGAGTGCTCGGATGTAATCAAGTTCCAGGTGGCCGAGCGGGTGGCGGCAGCCTACCGCGGGAAGTACCCGATGCTGGAGGTAGACGGCGCGCGCATTCAGTTTCCCGACGGCTGGGCGCTGATTCGCGCCTCCAGCACGGGAGGGGAACTGGTCATGCGCTGGGAAGGCAAGACCCCGGAGGCCTGCGACCGGATCGGGAAGGAACTGCTGGCGAGGGTGGAGGAGGCCAGGAGATTCTACGGCGAGGGGTAGCCGTGTCCGAAGATGATCACCTGCTGGTTGACTATCTGCGCCGCGCCTATCACGCGGTGGATGGCCTGTGGTTCATGAAGGTCGAGGAGGCTCTGGGCTTTGAGCGGGCTCTGGAAATAGACCGGCAGGTCTGGGCGATTCTGGCCAAGATCCAGGCCCGCAAGGCCCGCGAACTCACCGGCTCGGCCGGCAATAGCGCCCCGGAACTGCTGCGCTGCTTCCGCCTCAAACTGACCGCCGACGGGCACGAGTTCGAGGCGAGGCTAGCCGAAGACGGAGTTACCTTTCTCATCCGGGGCTGTCCGTGGCTTGAACTGCTGCGCAAGAGTAACCGGCAGGAGGTGGCCGCCCGGATCGCTCAGAGCATCTGCCCCACGGAGGGCGGCGTGTGGTGCGCGGAGTTTGGGGGGGAATATGAGTTCGCCATGCCGCGCATGGCCTGCGCCGGCCAGGAGACCTGCGAGATGCGGTTCACCCGGCGGCAGGCGTAGGGGGGCGGTCCGACTCCCCTGTCTGAGCGAGCGTCGCGGCGGGTATACTCACCGAGGTTGGCAACCTGCGGCTAGCCGGAGGTGGTCGTATGCTTCCCCCGCGAGCGCGCGGCTTTACTCTGATTGAACTGCTGGTGGTGATCGCGATCATCGCGATCCTGGCCGCGATTCTGTTCCCCGTGCTCTCGCGGGCGCGAGCCAAGGGCCAGCAGACGATGTGCCTCTCCAACCTAAAGCAACTGGGCCTGGCGATGATCGCTTACGCCAGCGACTACGACATGATCTTCCCCCGCTGGTCGGACTGCGGCGATCCCATGCCCAATCCGCCCACTCTGGCCTTCACCTGGGACGAGGCGATCGAGCCGTACGTCAAGAACACCCAGATTTTCTCCTGCCCCGCCAATCCCTACGAGAGTGCAACGGGCGGCAATCCGCCTACTTCCCCCGGTCCCAAGCGGGGCTACTCCATGCCACGCTATATCTCCGGCGTCTACACCGGCGCTCCGCCCAATCCAGTGGACACGGTGCTCTTAGTGGAAAAGGGCGCCTATCCGCTGGGGCACTGGGCCGATGCGGCCACCGAGAGTTTCTATCAAATGGGGATGCAGCAGAAGTATCCTACCGACACCACGAGGACGCCGCATAACGACGGGAAGAACTTTGTCTTCGTGGACGGGCACGCCAAGTGGTACCACATGGGCGCCGGCCCCTTTGCGGTGCTGACCAGCGCGACCTGTCCTCCCCCCGGCTTCGCCGGCGTGATCTGGGAGCCGCACGAGCCCGGCCACTGCGAGTTCTGGACGGACTGGCCGCCGCGGCCGTGAAAACGGCAGCGGAACGGCAGGCTGAGCGGCGGCTGAACGATGCGGAGGGGCGTCTGGCGAGTTGCGACTTCCGACCGGCGACCGTTGATTGCACTTTTCGCGCAATCCAGTACAATCCGTGGCGCGGAGGTCGTATCTACTACGAGCCGCTAATCATGGAAGGGTGAACCGCGATGGCTGCAGAACCCGGCGGGGTTTCCGACGAGGACCGTAACCTGGCGATGTTGGCCCACATCCTGGGGATAGTGACGGGCTGGGTGGGGCCGCTGATTATCTACCTGGTGGCGGGCGCCGACAAGCCCTTCGCCAAGAAGCAAGGCGCGGAAGCGCTCAACTTCCAGATCACGGTGTTGATCGCCTACGTCGTCAGCTGGATCTTGATGTTCGTGATGATCGGGTTCGTGCTCTTCCCGGTGGTGTGGGTGGTAAACCTGGTCTTCTGCATCATGGCGGCCATGGCGGTGAACAGGGGGGAGGACTATCGCTACCCGATCGCTCTGCGGCTCATCAAGTAGCGGCGCGGCCGGTCAGCCCGGCGCGGAGCGCACCGTGGGCGGTGTGCCCAACTACGCGGCGGCGCGGTCCGTCTAGCTGATAGCATGCAGGATGCGGTCTGGGGCCGCGCCCGGAGCGTGCTTGCGGTGCTCCCTGTGGAAGGCTGAGGGAGGGCTTGTTTCCCCGACTGTGCCCCTGCTGCTGTACCTGT
>CALFVE010000153.1 GCA_937928475.1 uncultured bacterium
GCACCAAATGGGCCTCTCGGGCGACGTCTGTCTCCGCCTCGGCCAGATGGAAGGAGCCGAAAGGCAGGCTTCCGGCCCCCTCACAAAAGGCTACATAGCGAGCCCTTACCAACCTCCTGCCCACCTCCGCGTCCTCATGACATCTGTCACAGACAGGGACAGTGCGCCCCCGCACCTGCCGCAGCCGACCGCCCCGGCGCTGGCACGAATCGCAGAGCCCACCCTCCTGTGCACTGACTAGTGCGTCTAGCAGGAAATCCTCTTCGCTCCACTCCTCGCCCCGGACCAAGATTTCTCTCAGCGGCCGTGCCTTTTCTTGCTCCAAGCGTTCCCCTAGCCTACCCAGCACAGCCCCGAAGTCTCGCAACTCCTCGCCACTGACGGGCAGAGCCGCCAGATGAGGGTGGAGTTCACAGCCTACCTCGCGTCGGCTCCATTCTCCCAGTTGTGTTCTTGCTTCGGCTAAGACCCGTTCAGCCACTTCGGTGTTGGGCAGGAGCAGCGTGAAACGACCACCGGCGGAGAGGATGCAATTGGTGAGAGGAAGACGGAGCCTCCGTAGGATGAAATGAACCACATTCTCGGCCGCCAGCGACACGAAGAGGGAGCGGCTGCGCAGCCTGCGTGCCAGTCCGCCTGCTCCCAGCCGGAGGCCAAAGAGGTAATCCTGGATGCCCCCAAAGTCCCCGGTTAATAGCAGGAAGGGCTCCGGCGCCCCTTCGCGGGCCAGGAACAGACAACCCGCCAGGGCGGCGGTGGTCTTTAGGTGGTCAAAGAGGGAGATGTCCGGATAGACATTGGTGGCCGACGGGATGCACCAAGTGTACCGTTCGAGCACGGAGAGTGCCCGGTTTGTGAAAGCCCAAGGGTCCGGCACTCGATTTCGCGACCAGTCTTTCACGAGCCCGGTCCACAGAGCATGGTACTCGGCTGTGAGATCGGCTCTCTGTCCATCGTCGCGGAAGGGGAAAGCCTCCTTCGGGTCAAGAGGTTTGAGATGGTGAGACCACAGACCCGTAGCTTGCCCCCTGAGGTTGATCTCGTTCGTGATAGCCCGCAGTCGCACGCGACGAGAGGCGGACGTTCCCGCGGGGTCCACCACCTCCTCCCTCTCCGCGCCGGAGGAGAGCCGGTCGGCTTCCGTGATAATGCGGTCCGTCTCGTCCTGGGGACGGTGGTGGTAGGCGGCCAGTCGAAAAACCTGCTCGCGATCCAGCCCCTCGGGGAGAAAAGCGGTGTGGCTTAGTACGAACTCAGCGGTATAGATCACGTGGTGGTGCGTTAGCCGTCCGCGGTCGGAGGGGCAAAGGTAGTCCGCCAGCCTCTGGGCTGCGGAACTCAATCCTTCCCCCGCAGCGTGCGCTCGCTGCCCCAATTTGCCCACGTCGTGCAGCAGCGCCCCAAGGATGATCTCAAAATGATTCGCCATGCGCGGCCTCCTCTTCTACCCGCAAGAAGCCATGTCCGAACGACGTGCCCTTGCCTACGTGGACACTGCCGGCCAGGGCCAGAAGCGGCGCGAAGGTGCCCACCTCCCCTTGAAATGTGGCGCTACCCCTGAGGCCTCCCATCGGCATGACACTGGCCTGGCGACGACTGTAGCGCTTCTTATCCTCCCAGTAGGTTTCATCCCTCGCCACTCCCACCGACGCCGCCCGCCTCACTAACTCGGCGGCATCCAGGGCAAAGTCGCCTTCGTCATGCACGCGGCACAGCAACTCTAATCTGCGCAGCGCTGCAGACACCAGAGGCGCAAATTCCGGACGTCGCAGGATCCGCTCCTCCACTCGAAGACGCAAGGGTGTGAGGTAGCAGACCCGCAAGGTGCCCAACCGTTCCTCTCCGGGTGAGGCTGTGACCCGCTGGGGTAGGGGCGGCACCAGCGGCCCCCGCTGGCCGCCCACGTAGACCACCGACCCGTCAGGCTGGGAGCGAACCTCTTCCACCTCAAAACGCACTCGACCACTGCCCAGCCCCAGTTCGCCCAGCCGCATCAGCGCAAAGAGAACAAAGGGGAAGTACGCGTAGGCTCGTCCCACCAGCACAAGGGAAAGAACCAGCGCTGTGCCCTCCTCAACTGCCCATGCGTGCTCGGCCGGGGGCCTGAGGATGAAGGGGTGGGGAGCGTAGGGGTAGCGTTTCAGTACTGGCAGCGCGCCTGTCGCCGGCGTCTCGAAAAGGTAGCCATAGGCGCATCGGCTTCCCAACACGCACTCCGCGCAGGAGACGTCCTCTCGTACACAGGAAATCTCGCGCAGCGCCTTGCCGAAGCCTCCGCGTATCGTGTTGCCGATATGGGTCGAGAGCCTCCCCGACCGAGTGAAACGGAGACGAAGAGAGTACTCCGACAGGCTGAGCCGGACATGCCCCGTCATGGCCGATTCTGCCCCTCACCTGCGCCGCAGCGTGCTTCGGTACCGACTGTCGCCACCACGGGGGTAGCGGCGGGTCCTCTTTTCTACTGTCGGGTCAGCACCTCCTGCCTGCGGCCGAGTTCTTCCTGCGCCTAGCCAGATGCACCAGTCTCGGACCAGCGAAACCACGACCTGAGTAAAGTCCCGCTGGGCCTGCGGAGAGGAAGCCGCAGGCCCAGCGCCGGACCCCGCTACGGCACTACAGTCGCTCAGCGGCCTCCGAAGCCACAGCCCCTCAGCCAGTTTTTCTCCCCTAAGTTGGGACAACGCAGAACACTGCCGAGATTCGGAAGAGGTCCTTGCAGCCTCCTGTCCATCGAGGCGAGGGCTCAGACCTAAGGAACCCGCACGCTCTCCGTCGCGACCTGCGCGCCGGCTCCCACTATCGCCTGCTGTAAGTTACAATCGCTCAGCGGCAGCGTGCTCTTACAGCTTTTACAGGAACTTGCGGGTGGTGTCTTCGGGCGACAAACGAGTGTGTCCCCCCGGCCGCGGAAAATTAGTTGGGAAAGGGCAACCGGAGGTTATCTCAGGGGGGGCGATCATGAGTAACAAGA
>CALFVE010000154.1 GCA_937928475.1 uncultured bacterium
GCAGGCTAGGAAGCCTGCGCCACGCGGGAGGAAGCCTGTGTCCCTTCCCGGAGGGGCCGGCTGAGGCGCGTCCGCAAGGCGCGCCGAAACCGGCCCGCCTCCTCCGCGTAGGGCAGGCATTCCTTGCCTGCCCCCGCGAGGCCGGGCCGGGTCGGCGGGACACCGCGCACCTACCTCAGGGCAGTGACGTCCTTATGACATACACATGCACCGCGAAGGGCGCGAAGCTGTCCTGAATGTCCCCGTCGGCGTCGGCCTGTAGGGTGCGGTCCTCGAACATCACCTGGACCTCGGCTCCCGGCTTACCGACCGGCAGCGGGCTGACCAGGCCGCGCTCGGAGGTGTTCACTGCCACCAGGTAATCGCCGTCCTGATACCGCCAGCGGGCCATCTCCACGGCTCCTTGCGCCGCCGGAGGCAGGGCCTGGCGCTCGCCGTCCAGCAGCACGGGAGCGAGCCAGCGTAGGCGCAGGTTGAGCGGGGGCAGGGCGGCCCACAGGTCGGGGCTGGCCGAGGGCAGCATTCCTCCACTGCCGCCGGCGTCGGAGGTGTTGTAGGTATACCAGACCAGGCCGTCGGCGCCGTGGATGAGCGCCAGGTAGGCGAGCGCCTCCATCTCCGCGGGCGTCGGCGGGCGGCCGGAGGCCTGCGGTCCCGGCGGCTCGTCCTGGAAGGCGCCGCCCCCAACCGCCTGGACGAGGGCCCAGACCGGCTGGGTGCCCGCGCTGATCTCCCGCAAGGTGTCCACCATTTCGCCCAAAGCCCGCAGCGGCGAATGCGGAACCGGAAGCGACCAGGCCACCACGATGTCGGCGGCCTCGGCGTAATACTGGGCCAGCGAGGGCGAGGCCAACGGCGCCAGGATGGGGTAGTTGGGGCTAGTGCGCGAGATGGCGTCGTACAGGGATAGCACCTGGCCCGGATGGTAGGCCCGCATATCCGGCCGCGAGTAAGGGATCCAGCCCCAGCAGGAAGGCGAATCCCCCCACTTGCGCTGCAGATGCTGCCAGAAGGTTTCGTCGGCCACCGAAGCGCTGACTACGACCCCGACATTGGCCTTCTCCGCGGCCGCGCGCATCTCATAACTGGCCCGGGTGGAGGCCGCTACCACGAAGTTGAAACCGGCGTCGGCGGCGACCTGGACGTCGCCGGGATCGGTCATCCCGTAAATCCCCAAGGGAAAAACTCGCTTCCCGCGCACCCACAGGCGCAAGCGGTGATCGTAGCCGACCTCGGGCAGGCTGGGGGGCAGCCGGCGCAGCGGTAGGTCCAGCGTCTGGGTGCCCTGCGGCAGGCGGGCCTGCACCTTGACCACGTGATCCCCTCTCATCAAGGCCGGTAGGGGCGCCTCCAGGCGGAAACGTTGCCGCTCCTCCTCCCATTTCACCGGCTCAAAGGACCCGCCCGCAGCGCCCGGCACCTCGGCGGTTATCTCCAGTGCCGCCAGCAGGGAGCGGGTCAGATTGGTCCGGCCCTCCACCACCAGTCGGGGCAGGGGGATGGTCTGCATCAAGGTCTGCCGAAAGGCCGGGGAGACGATCCGCGCCGAGATGAGGCCAGGCACCTCGAAGTCCCGCTGTTCATAGACTGCTCCCGAGTCGGCCGCCTGCACGGTCAAGCGCAGGACATGCGGCACCTGGTATTCGTAGTCATAGTTCAGCCGCAAGGCCCGACTCCGCTCGCCGGCCACGCGCACGGTAGTTCCCGTCTGCACCGGTCGCCGGTTTTCGCCCAGGGCCAGCGCCGTCACTTGGAGGTTTTTCTCCCGCGTTTCCTGGTTGGTCAGCTCCACCTCGACCAGACGGCGCTTGGGCAGAGCCTCCACCACCCCGGCGGACATCACCCGGCAGGCTACCTCGGTGGGATAGGGGCGCACGGCCACCTCATCCAGGTACAATTTGCCCTTCGAGGTTAGCCGGAAGATGACCACCAGTTCCCGCACCCCCGGCAGAGCGCGGAAGCGCCAGGTCACTAGCGACCAGCCCTTGGCCTCGGGCAGGACTTGCGTCTCGCTCTGCAGATAGGGGGTCTTCCACTCTTTCGCGAGGAAAGGCTCGGCGTAGCCAATGAGGGAGAGGTGCGCTCCGGGCTCGCCCTCCGTGCGGTAATAGCAACTGAAGAGTACTTCCCGACCGGGCAGGTCCGCCACCGATACCGGTCGGCTGAAAAGGCCAAAAAGACCGGGCGTTTCCTCCTCGGCCAGCATCACCGCCTGGGGGCTCTTGTAGCCAGGCTTGACCTGCTGCAGAGTGCCGGCGGGCTTGCCCCCTGGCGGGTAGAGGCCCCAACCGGCCACCCCGCCCTTGCCGTCGGACTTCTCAAAGTCCCCGGCGGGAAGTAAGTTCTCGGCACTCACCTGCACGGTGAGGGCCGCGATGGCTGCGACCAGCAGCAATCGCCAGGGCCAGAGCCTGCTCGCTCGTTGCCACATGGGAGACACCTCGCCGTGGATGAGGCAGGTGGTCGCGCCCACGCTCCCCACCTCCGGCGCGGCTCGCTTTTCGCCGGCTGCGGCCGCGCCTACTGCCTTATAGAAACCTCGCTAACCTCAGAGGTTCCCCTTCCCGCAAGTACCCCTCGCTCCGCGTCAGGTACACATGCCGGGTCAGTCGTCCGCTCTGCGCCCTGGCCCGCCGCAGGAGGCGCAGCCCGGCAGCCTCTAGGGTCTCCTCCACAGGCTGTGCGGCGACGACCACAACCCGCCGCGCCAGCCGGGCGACATTGGCCAGAAGATCCCGATACAACCCGGGCGCGACCTTGCTGGTGCGCCCGTAAGGCAGGTCAACTACCGCAGCCTCGGCGCGCCCGCCTAGGCAGCGCCCATCGCCGGCCACGATCAGCCCACCCCCGCCGCCGGCCCGAATCGCCGCCGCGGCTCGCCCCGCCAGTTTCTTGCTGATTTCCACCCCCACCGCGCGCACCCCTCGCTGGGCGGCCTGGGCCACCACCGTCCCCATCCCGCAGCAGGGATCGAGCAGCGTGTCCCCCGGCGCCGCCACCAGGTTCACCAGCGCCCGGGCCATCTGCGCCGGCAGCGCCGCCGAAAAGTTCGCGGGGGGCCGCCACTGGCGCCAGTCCTGGCGACTGGCCGACACGATCCGTCCCAGCCGCCAGGCGCCCGGTTGGGCCACCACCGCGAGCCGCACCTGCGGGAAAGACAAGTTGGGCCGCCCGAGCAGGGCATCTGCGACCCGCCGCGCGATCTCGGTGCGGCCCTCCGGCGCCTTGGGCGCGGGCCGGTAGACTTCGATGCGGAACTGGTCGAAAACCAGATTCGCGGCCTGCGTTGCCGCTGCCAGTTCCTCGAGGCTCCTCCCCGTCGCCAAGGTCTCGGCGCAGAAGCGGGTGTAAGCCGCTCCGCTCACGTCGGCCGCTACCGCCCCCTCCGCGCAGACGCCCGCCGCCTCCACGCCGGCGAGCACCCACAGTTCCAGCGCCGCCAACTCCCGTTCGCCGGGCGGGCCGGTCAGCAGGTAGAAGTAACTCATGCGGCCGCTTCGCCTCCCTCCAGGCGCACCATGCGCCAGGGGGCCTCGGCTGGCGCTCGCCGGTAGTCATCGAGGCGCAGCCCGACCCGCCGCAGGGCCTGCTCCACCGCGCCGTAGCCTCCGCCGCGCCGTCCGGCCTCGACCAAGACGGGGCCCAGTTCGGGGCCGCCCCGACTGAGCGCCGCCTGCAGCAGCGCCTCCCGGGCCGAGCCGACGCTGACGGCCAGGCCCTGGCGCTCCAGGTCGCGCCCAACCTGCGCGCAGCGCCTCCGCACCTCGGCGAGCGGGGGCATCTCCAGGTTCTCCCACGGCGTGTGCGGCTTGGGCACCAGGGGGCCGAGCGAGACCTCCAGGCGCAAACGCGGCGCCGCCTGCCGGATCGCGGCCACCAATTCTCCGATGGCCCGTCGGTCCTCCTCGGTCTCCTCGGGGAGGGCCACCATGAAGTACAGTTTGAGCGCGGTCAGCCCGGCTTCCTGCGCCGCCTCTGCTACGGTCAGGATCTGCCGATGAGCAAGGGGCTTGCCGATCTTACCCCGCAGCGCCTCGCTACCTGTCTCCGGAGCCAAAGTCAGTGTGCGGACGCCGGTTGCCGCCAGGACACGGATCAACTCGGCTCCCACCGCATCGACGCGTAGCGAGGAAGTAGAAATCTGCGCTCCCGCCGCTTGCAGAGCCTCACAGAGGGCCAGCAGATCCGGATGATCGGACAAAGCCGCGCTCACCAGGCCGACGCGAGTGGTGACGGCTAGCCCAGGGCGCAGGGTAGAAAGCAGTGAGTCCAGCGACCGCGGCCTGAAGGGGCGGTAGATTTGACGGGTGAGGCAGAAACGGCAGCCGCGCGGACAGCCGCGCCCGACCTCTACCAGGAACAGGTCGGCGAGTTCGGCCTGCGGCGTGACCACCAGGGAGGCCGTCGGCCAGGCATCGAGGTCGCGCAGCACCTGGCGTACGACCGACTCCGGCCCAGGCCGCGAGGGGCAGTATACTCCAGGAACCTGCGCCGCCGCCTCCAGCGCCGCTTGCTTCGAGTCAACAGCCAGCGCCAGAGCCTCGCGCAAGCGCGGCCAGACCGGCTCCACCTCGCCGACAAAAAGCAGGTCAAAGATCGCCGCCAGCGGCGCAGGGTTCTGCGTGACGGCCGGCCCGCCGGCAACTAGCAAAGGGCAGGCAGGTCCCCGCTCCTCGCGCAAGGGCGGGATGCCGCCGGCCTCCAGCAGGGGCGCGAGGCTCAGGTAGTCGAGTTCGTAGGCGCAGGTGAAAGCCAGCAGATGAGACTCGCCGAGACGCATCCCCTGCTCCAGAGTACGACCCAGCTGGGGACCCAGGAAAGCCCGCTGGCACCGCCAACCGGCCTCCGCCAGCAGCCGCCACAAGGTGTGCACCGCCAGGGAGGACATGCCCACGGCGTAGGAGTTGGGGTAGACCACCACGGCCCGGCCTGGCCCGCCGCGCACCGCGGGGGCGACCCGGCGCTCCGCCGCCAGCAAGCACGCCGCCTCGGCCCGGGGACTGCTCGGGAGCCGACGCCCCGGCCTCGGGCGCTCCTCCGGCGGGCCGCTACGGCCCCGCCTCATAATCAATCACGCTCAGGGAGAGCGTGCCCAGCGTTCGCCCCGTCTCCAGGCTCATGCGGGCAAACGACACCTCATCCATCGCCGACTCGGCCAGGCGCAGGTGCCCGGCGTCCACCAGCGTCTGGTTCCAGGTGGGGTCCATCTCCACCCACTCGCCGACCCACACCTCCACCCAGGCGTGATAGAAGTACTTGTCGCTCAAGGCAGCCAGGCCGGCGATGAGACGCGAGGGGATTCCGGCCGCCCGGGCCAAGGTCGCTAAGAGCAGGGCGTGTTCGCTGCAATCGCCGCGCTTCTGCTCCAGCACCTCCCGCGCCGTGATGGGGCGCGGCTCGCTCTCCACCTTGGTCAGGTTGCGGTAGACCCAGTTGTGCAGGGCGACGGCGGCGCGCCAGGCCTCTTGCTCCTCCCCCAAGATCTGCCGCGCCAGTCCCTGGATCTGGGGGTCCTCGCTCTGCGCCAGCGGGGTGGCGCGTAGGTACTGGCCCAGGTCCGCTTCCGTGACCGGCAGGCGCACAGAGCGCGCGGGAGGCTGCTGCCGCCGCACCGTGATCTTTGCCGCGCCCTCCTCAGTCGGCTCCACCTGCTGCCGCCTCCCGGCGGGAACTAAGGCCGCAACTTCCTGCCCGATGGCTGTTGCGCGCAGTGTAACCTGGGTCAATGTCTCCGTGCGCGGCAAGGCCCGGTCCAGCGCAATGGAGTTGGCCAGCACCAGGGGGGAAAGCTCCGCCAAGGCCTCGGCCTCGCTTACCCTCTCCACCAGCGCGTTGAGCAGGGCCGGGAGCTGGTAGCGCACCACCTGGCCTTTTTCGTTGACCCAGGCGCGAATCTCCGAGCCTATCTGCTGCATGGTTACCCGCAGGGGGTAGCAGCGCTGGGCCTGGCCCTGCACGGAGACAATCTCCGGCTCGCCGACCGCGATGGTTTCGGTGTCGAGAGCCGATACCTGGGGCACGAAGGCGGTGAGCGTGCGGCTCTCTCCCGGCTTGAGGGCGCCTTTAGCCACTGCGGCGAACACTGCCAGTTCACTGGAGAAATCGGTTGGCAAGGCCAGGATCTGCTCGCGGCGCTGGCCGCCCTCTTCGGTGACAACTCGGAGGCGGTCGCCTTCCCGGCGGGCGCTGACTTGTTGGATGACTCCTAGCTTATCCAGACGCAGCTCCCATCGCACCGGCGTCAGGTCCCGGCGGTAGTTAGTGACCAGGTCGTCCACTAGCCGCATGGGTTCGCCGCCCAGGGCGACCGTCACCACCTGGCGCTCGGCGACTTCCAGCAGTTCCTCGCCGTCCTCGCTCCGAACCAGGCGGCTGGCCGAGGACATGTAGCCGCTGGGTCGGCCGAGCAGGGTGATGCGATACCAGAGCGTTTCGCCTACCGAGAAGGGCCAGGGAGAAGCACTGTCGGAGAAAGCGCGCAGAGGAAGGATGAGCAGGCCCAAGGCTATCAGACAGACCTGGCAGCGGCTCACGGCTCAGCGACCTCGCCCACCGGCCCGGGAGAACTCGTCTCCCGTTCGTCCTGCGCATCGAGCGCGTGGGACAGGACCACCCGGCGGAACACCCGCACCAGGTCGGGGTCGAAACGGCTTCCTGCCTCGGCGGTGATCTGCTCCACGGCTTCCCGTACGGTGAGACCTGGCAGGCCGTTTTCGTGGTTATAGCGGAGGCGGTCGAAAGCGTCGGCGATGGCCACCATGCGGGCCATCTCCGGGATCTGCTTGCCCGCGCGGCCTTCGGGGAACCCCTTGCCGTCCCAGCGCTCGTGGTGATAAAGCACCACCGGCAAGATGGGCACCAGGAAGGACACCGGCTGCAGGATGCTCTGGCCGATCAAAGGGTGCATCTCATAGAAGACGCGCTCAGCGTCCTGCGCATTCCGGGCCTCCATGCTCTGGTCGGCCACTCCAATCTTGCCCACGTCGTGCAAGATGCTGCCGAAGCGGAGCAGTTCCCGCTGCTCAGGGGAAAAGCCGGTCTGCTCGGCCATGCTGTCCACGATCTCGGCTACCCGCTCGGAGTGGCTGAAAGTGGCCAGGTCTTTGGCCTCGATGGCCCGGGTGAGCGAGCGCACCGTCTCGAAATAGTTGCGGCGGATGTCCTCGTAGAGACGCGCATTTTCGATCGCCACCGAGGCCTGGTGGGCGAAGGCGCGGAGCAGTTCGATCTCGCGGTGCCGAAACCGATGCCGCTTCTTGGTATAGATGCGCACCAGGCCGATGACCTTGTCCTTGGTCGCCAGCGGGACACTGAGCACGGAGGTGATCCCCTCGGCCCGGGCCGCCTCCTGGTAATGGACGCGCGGATCGGTGGGGGCATCGTAGATTTCCTCCACTTCCCCGCGCAAGACGGCGGCGCTGCCCAGACTCTCCGAGACGAGTACGGGGCCTTTCTCCCAGTAGGCGTCACTCAGGCCCGCGCTGGCCGCTAGGCGCAGTTCACCATTCTCGGCGTCGAGCAAGCGGATAGCGGCGCCCTTGGCGTTCATCACCTCCAGGGCGTGGCGGATGATGAGGTCGAGCACGGCGCGGATGCGCAGCGTGGAGGTGATACTGGCCGCCACCTCATACAGGGTGCGCTGCTCGACCACGCGCCGCTTGAGTTCCGTGGCGGCCCGCGAGCAGACGATGCCCACCACGTAAAAGACGGCGGCGCGGACCAGGATGTCCGTCAGTCCCTGCGGCACCGGCTGACCGTCTCCCGTGTAGTCGGCCGGCATCCAGACTCCGCAGATCATGGCGGAAAACAGCGCAGCCAGGATGGCCCCGTAATCACCGAAGACGAAGGCCGCGTAGATGATCGGCAGATAGAACAGGTGCACCGCCACACTGTTGGTGCCGCCGAGTTTGACCAGTACCGTGGCGGCGCCCATCGCCAGCACAAGCCCCAGTAAGGAGGCCATGGTTGGGGCCAGGCGTCGCTTCCTCTTCCTGCGGTTGGTATCAGCCCTGCTCACCGGAGCGTTCTCCTGTGCTCTGTCGTGCCGGCTCTGCTTTAGCGCACCTTGCTCCCTGCCGGGACCTCCTGGTCGGCCACCACCAGGGCCAGCGGCTTGTCCTCGCCCACCGCCAGAATCATCCCGTACGACCGAATCCCCCGGATAGTGGCGGGCTCCAGGTTAGCCACCACCACCACCGTCTTGCCCTGGATATCCTCTGGCGCGAAGTTCTCGGCCAGCCCCGCCACCACCTGTCGCGGAGTCTCTTCTCCCAAGTCTATCTGCAAGCGATACAGTTTGTCGCTACCCGGGGCCTTTTCCACCTCCAGCACCTTGCCCGCTCGCAGGTCGAGCCGCTGGAATTCCTCATAGGAAACTGTCACGGCGGCTACCTCCTTGGGCTCGTCCTCCGCGACTTTCTGCGTCTTTTCCTGCTTGGCCTCCAGGCGCTGCCAGGCGCGGTCCAGGTCCACGCGCGGAAACAGCGGCCGCCCCACCTGCACGCGCACCCCGGCGGGCAGCCGGCCCGCCTCCACGTCCTTCCAGGCGGGCGGTACTCCGGCCAAGCCCAGCCGCTCCCAGATCTCCTCAGCCACCACGGGCATGAACGGCCCCACCAGAATCGCCACCACCCGCAGGCAGTCGGCCAGGTCGTAGAGCACCGCGTCCAGTTCGACTTGCTTGGCCTCGCGCCGCAGCCTCCAGGGCTCGCGGGCGTCCACGAACTTGTTGCCGGCGGCCAGCAGCTCCCAGATGGCCTCCAGGGCCCCGCGGAAGTCCACGTGGTCCAGGCAGGCCGCGACCCGCTCCCGGGCTTGCGCGATGGCCTCCCTCAGTCCCCCCGCCCCCGGTCCCGGCTCGGGAATGATTCCCTCCCGATAGCGCTCCAGCAGCGGCAGCGTGCGGTTAAGCAGATTGCCCAGGTCGTTGGCCAGGTCGGCGTTGAAGCGGCCCAGCAGCGAAGCCATCGAGAAAGAACCGTCCAGCCCGAAGGTCACCTCGCGCAGTAGGAAATAGCGCACCGCATCCACCGCTACCGCGGTGGTGGCGCCCGAGAGGTCTGCCAGGTCCTTGGCCACCTCCCAAGGGTCCATTACGTTGCCCCGAGACTTGCTCATCTTGTCCCCGCTGTCGGTGACCCAATAGCCGTGGGCGAACAAGCGATGGGGTAGGGGCAAGCCCAGGGCCATGAGCATGGCCGGCCAGATCGTCGCGTGGAAGCGAGTGAGAATGTCCTTGCCCATCAACTGAATGTCGGGGGGCCACCAGGACCAGGTCGGCGCTTGCTCGTCCGGGTAGCCCACCGCGGTCAGGTAGTTGATGAGGGCGTCGAACCACACATATACCGAGTGCTCGGGATGCTCGGGCATGGTGATGCCCCACCCCGGGTGCTGGCGGCTGATGCAGGCGTCCCGCAGGCCGCCCTCGATGAAGGCGATGACCTCCCGCCGCCGCGTCTCCGGCTGGATAAACTCCGGGTGCTCCTCGAAATACGCCAGCAAGCGATCGCTGTAGGCGGAAGTGCGGAAGAAGAATGCGGGCTGGGCCACCTGCTCCACCGGTCGGTGGCAGTCGGGGCAGGTCCCCTCGCACAACTCGTTCTCCCGGAAATAGGTCTCACAGGGCACGCAGTACCAGCCCTGGTACTCGTCCTGATAAATATCACCGGAGGCTAGGAGGGTGGCCACCACCCGCTGGACGGCGGCCACGTGCGCCGCCTCGGTGGTGCGGATGAAGCGGTCGTAGGCAATGTGCATCCGCTCCCAGGTCTTCTGCCAACTCGCTGCCATGCGGTCCACAAACTCGCGCGTGTCCAGGCCCTGGGCTTGCGCGGCGTGCACGACCTTGGTGGCGTGCTCATCGGTGCCGGTAACGAAGAACACTTCTTCGCCCCGCAGTCGGTGGTAGCGAGCCAGGGCATCGGCGGCAATCGTGGTGTAGGAGTGCCCCACGTGCGGCCGGCCGTTTACGTAGTAGATGGGAGTGGTGATGTAGAACTTGTTGCCCGTGCTGGTCTCAGCCATAATGATGTGCCTTAGGGGGAGGCCTCTACCCTCCCGAAGCGCGGCTCGGCAGCGGCCGCCTGGGTCGGGCTTTTCTGCTCAGGTCCGCCGGCAGCCGGCTTGGCCTCGCCTTGCGCGTGCCCGCCGGCGCCGTGTCCATGTACATGCTTCTTTCGCCGGTGTCGAGGGCGGCGTTTGCGCTGACCTTTATGCGATTGGCCGTGCGGTGCCTGCGCGGTCGTGGTCGGATGCTCGGCGGGCACAGCGGCCGGCGCTGCTGGTTGCGCCTCCGCAGTCGGCGCCGCGCTTGCAGCGGAGGGAGCGTTCTGCCCCGCGGCGACCGGTGCCGCGGAGGCTGGCCGGCGGCGTTCCCTTCTCCTCCGCCGACGCTCCTCTTTCCCCTGGGCAGGCGCAGCAGCCTCCGGCCCCGCGACACTCTCCGGGAGCAGTTGCTCACAGGTCAGCACCACCTCCCGCCCCTCCTCGGTCCTGATCTTTACCGCTCCCACCAGCAGGTTGCGCTCCACCACCTCGCCCTTGAGGCCCTGCGCTTCCACGGTGGCCCCCACCTTGGGCAGCCGCTTGCCCATCTCCACATACTGCGCGTGTTCGAAGCGCAGGCAGCACATCAGCCGGTCACAGGCGCCGCTGATCTTGGCGGGATTCAGCGACAGCCCCTGGTCCTTGGCCAAGCGAATTCCCACGCTGGAAAAGTCGCGCAGGAAGGTCGCGCAGCACAAGGGACGCCCACAGGGGCCCAGACCTCCGATCAGTTTGGCCTGGTCGCGCACCCCCACCTGGCGCAGTTCAATCCGGCAGCGGAAGGTGTGAGCCAGGTCCTTGACCAGCTCGCGGAAGTCCACCCGCCCCTCGGACACGAAGGAGAAGGTCAGCCGCCGCCCGTCCAGCGTGTAACTGGCATCAATCAGTTTCATCTCCAGACCGTGCTCGCGGATCTTCTGCTCGCAGGTCCGGAAGGCGCGCTGCTCCTTCTCCGTGAGGGTCTTCTTCTTGCGGACATCGCCAGGCGTGGCCAGCCGCACCAGCCGCTTGGTCGGCTCTTCCTCGCCCGGCTCCAGGGCCGACTTGAGGCTGACCACCTCCCCGATGTCCACGCCCCGGTCGGTCTCTACTACCACAAAATCGCCCAGCCGCACCGGAAAGTCGCCGGGGTGGAAGTAGTAGACCTTCCCGCCCTTGCGGAAGCATAAACCTACCACCCGCGGCGGCAGGGTTGGCCACTCGTTCTCCTCGGAGGCCGGCTCCGCTTGCCCCTCGGCTTGCACCGCGGTGGCTTCCCCAGTTGTCTCCTCCGCCACGTCATCTTCCGGCATCTATCTGCTCACTTCTCGGGTCTCGTGTGGCGCAGGTGTCTCGCCGGCCTTCCCCCTCCGGGGCCTCGCCACGGGAGGCGACGCCGGCGCCGGGCCAGTGAGTAACTTCTACTCCTCCCTCGGGCCCGGAACCATTTCCGAGGGCGCCGCCCGCAGATCGTAATTGGGGCCTAACCGCACCCAGTCCAGGACGAAGTCCTGGCCCTTCTCGACAGGCAGGATCAGGCGCAGGCGGCTAATCGTCCGCGGCGGCCCTCCCCACTGCTCCTGGTCGGCCACCGCCGCGCCGGCAAAGCCGATCCGGCTCAGGTCCACGCACTGTGCCGGCAGGTCCTTACGCAGCCGGAAGGTCGCGAGGCCCCCGTACTCCTCGCCCTCCCCTCGCGGCCGCCAATACTCCACCCGGGCGAGGCCCGCGGTTGCCACTGTGGCCTGGAAGGACAGGAACGGCAGGCCCCCGACCTCCAGCCTGCCGCCTGGCAATGCCAGTTCCACGCTGACCGTCTCCCCGGTCGCCCTGCCCTTCAGTTCGCCCCCAGCGATCGCCGCGCCCTCCAGCCCCTCTATCTTAGCAACTTCCTCCCGTTTGTCCAACTCCCACCTGACTTCGCCGGTCGAGTCCGGCTCCAAGCGAATCCAGTCAAAGGCGATCTGCGCCCCCTCCACCGGCGGGGGAGTGAAACTCAGGCCCTGCACAATCCCTGTGCTCCCGCCCCACTTGAGACCTTCTACCTTGGACGATTCCCAGGTCGCCTTGGTCAGATCTATCTCGTAGACATGCCAGCCGCCTTGCACCGGCACCCGCACATAACTGACCTCGCCGGCCGTGGACTGGGCCAGCAGCGCCCCCTGTCCCTCGTGGCTGCTGAACATGCGCATGGCGAAACGGGTCAAGCGCTTGGCGTCCACCCAGGCGCTGCGGTTTGGTATAGCGAGGTTGAGAAGTGCACGCCCGCTAACATTATACCCCATCGTCCCATCCGGTGTCACATAAGGCTCCAGGCCAACGGTAGTGACCTCGCCGCAGCGCTGGAGTCGCCAGAGCAGAGGGGAGGAGGCCTCGGAGGCCAGGACTTCGGCGCGGAGCGGGCCCGGCGCGGAGACCGACGTGCGTCCGGCCACCTGCGGCGCTATCTTCTTGATGACCGCCAACTGGGTACTCCGAATCGTCTGGTTCGCCGGTTGCACAAATAGGATGCCAGCGACCAGTCCATCCAGCGCCGCCTTCGCCGCCGTCTCCAGCGCCGACTCGGTCAGCGCCTCCGCCTGAGGCCCATCGCCGACAAAGACAGCCAGAATCGAGGTCTGCGGTCCCCCGCTGTCTAGGTTGGCATCAATCCGCGCACGCCTGAGTTGCTCCCCCAGCGCCTGCGGCGGAACAGAGATAGCCTGCTCCGGAGTAAGATACACCGCCAACAGGTCGGCAACTGGAACCAGGGCGTGGGGGAGCTCTAACTCGGGCAGCCACCGGCCCTCGGCGCACAGGGCCTCCAAGTTCCCCGCCTTGGCCGCGAGTAGTTCTCCGGCATATTGCGCAGGCGTCAGACCTGATCCCGCGCGCGGCGCGAACAGAAACCCCAGGCAGCCCGGTTGCCCGCACGTCCAGCCGCTGGCGTCGTATGTGCGCAGAATCCGGTCGCGCTCACCTCTCTCGTCCCCTAGCGACCCGGCCAGGGCTTCACCCTTCAGCAAGACCTTCATGCCCAGCCTCTGGGCCTCCCAAAGCCCGGGAATGACCGTGGCGTCGGTTGGCCCCGAGGCCACGACACAGTTGACTCCCGCCGCCTTCAGCTCTGGGCCTATACTCCCCAGTTCTGCCAGACTCGATACCTCCACCCCGAGGGCGAAGAAGACACCGTCGCGCAGGTACAACTGAGGGGCCTGGGCAAAGGCCGGCAGGGAACCGGCCAAGGCGGCAGCTGTCAAGACTAAGAAAAGAAAAACCCTGCTCACTTTGCCACCCTCACCTCCTGCGCCTGCTCCCGGTTATACTCCGCCCGCTTGGCCAAAAGGTCAATCAACTGCTCCACCGCCCGCAGGATGAAATCAGCATCTTTACCCGCCGGGGCAAAAGAAAGCGAGGTCTCCGTTACGTTCGCCCGCGGCAGTTTCGACCGCATCCCCTCCCGCGCCTGGTGCAGCGTCGGCTGGAGCATGCCCCGGAAGATGCTCGCCTCTCGCTCCGACAGGCGCATGGAGGTCGCCAGGCGCACGACCAGCCGCCCGTTGTCCGGCCCCACCTCCGCCACGCCCGCCGGCACCGCCCGCAACCTCAGCCGCGCAATGCGCAGCAGGTTCTGCACCGCCTCTGGCAGCGGACCGTAGCGATCGCGCATTTCCTCGGCGATCCCCTCCACTTCCTCCTCGCTGGTTACGTCGGCCAAGCGCCGGTAAAGATCAATCCGCTGCCGCTCATCGGGCACGTAACTGGCCGGAATCACCGCCTCCACCGGCAGGTCGAGCGCCGGCAGGCCCTCCAGGTCGCTAGGCCGCTCGCCTCTCAGCGTCTTCACCGCGTCGGCTAGCATCTGGGTATACAAGTCGAGGCCCACCGCCGACATGTGCCCGCTCTGCTCCGCGCCCAGAATCTCCCCGGCCCCCCGAATCTCCAGGTCTCGCATCGCCAGCCGGAAGCCGCTACCCAGTTCGCTGAACTCCTCAATCGCCTTCAGCCGCTCCTCCGCCTCGGGCGTCAGCTGGTCCGGGTACCTGTACAGCAGGTAGGCATAGGCCTGGCGTACCGACCGCCCCACGCGCCCGCGCAACTGATACAGTTGTGCCAGGCCCAGTTTGTGTGCGTCGTCCACGATAATGGTGTTAACATTGGGCACGTCCAGGCCGTTTTCGATGATGGTGGTGCAGACCAGCACGTCGAACTGCTCGGCGTAGAAGGCGAGCATGACCTGCTCCAGGTCGAACTCGTCCATCTGCCCGTGGGCGACGGCCACCCGCGCCTCCGGCACCAGTCGCTGCACGTGCGCGGCCACGTGCTTGATGGACTGCACCCGATTGTGCACGTAATAGACCTGCCCGCCACGTTCAATCTCCCGCAAAATGGCCTGGCGGATAAGTTCGTCGTCCGCCTCGCGAACGAAGGTGCGAATGGGGAGTCGTCCCTGCGGCGGATCGTTGATCAGCGAGACCTGGCGGATGCCGGACAGGGCCATGTTCAGGGTACGGGGGATCGGCGTGGCCGACAGGCTCATCACGTCTACCGCCGTCCGCAGTTGCTTCAGTTTCTCCTTCTGCTTGACCCCGAAGCGCTGCTCCTCGTCAATGATCACCAGCCCCAGGTCCTTGAACTGGATATCGGAACTGAGCAGGCGGTGGGTTCCCACCACTATGTCCACCGTGCCGTTCTTCAGCCCCTCGATGACCCGGCGCTGCTGCTCGGGGGTGCGGAAGCGGCTGAGCATGGCCACCTCGAGGGGGTAGCGCGACAGCCGCTCGCGGAAGGTGTTGTAGTGCTGCTGAGCCAGCACGGTGGTAGGCGCCAGCACCGCCACCTGCTTGTTGTCCAGCGCCGCCTTGAAGGCCGCGCGAATCGCGACTTCCGTCTTGCCGTAGCCGACGTCTCCGCAGATGAGCCGGTCCATAGGGCGCGGCGTCTCCATGTCCCGCTTGACCTCGGCGATCGCCCGCAGTTGGTCGGGGGTCTCGTCGTAGCGGAAGGAGTTCTCTAGTTCCGCCATCCAGGGCCCGTCCGGACTGAAGGCGAAGCCGCGGGCTTGCTCGCGGGCCGCATACAGTTTCATAAGCTCGCGGGCCAGCAGTTGCGCGTGCTTGCGGGCTTCCCGCTTGGTGGCTTTCCACTTGGTGCTCCTCATCGGCCCCACTTCAGGCTTCGCGCCCTCCGCGCCGATGTACTTCTGCACCCGGTCGAGCTGCGTCACCGGCACATATAACCGGTCGCTCCCCGCGTATTCCAGCACCAGGTACTCGCGCTCAATCCCGCCCAGCCTCTGCCGAGTGAGCCCCCGGTAGCGGGCAATCCCGTGGTTGATATGCACCACGTAGTCGCCCTCGTGCAGTTCGCGCAGGCTGGTCAGGGAGAAGCCCCGTTTGTAGGTTGGCTCCTCCGGCCGCCGCAGGCGCCGCCAGCCGAAGATCTCCCGCCCGGTCAGCACCACCAGGTCGGCTTTGGGGACGGTAAAGCCGCCGGAAAGGTCCAGGTCGGCCAGGTTGATCAGTCCGCGCTCCAGTTGCTGCTCCTCGCCGGGCCCTACCAGGCTGTGCAGGCCGCGCTTGCTGAAAACTTCGGCCATCCGCTCCGGCTCGGTGGTACACAGCAGCAGGCGCTTCCCCTCGCGCTGCCACTGGGCCAGACCCTCCACCAGCAGTTCGAAGCGGCCCCCGAAACTGTCCACCGGCGGGGTGGAAAAGTGCAGCAGTTCGGCGTCGGGCGCCCAGGGCACCTCACGCTGGAGCATCGTCAAGTAAAGGACCGGTCGCCGCAGCCGGCTGTGCTTCAGGTGCGCGGTAACGAAGTCCTCCCAGGGCATGCAGGCGGTGGCCGGCAGGCGCAGGTGGCTGCCCAGTTTCACTGCGCTCTCGTAAGCCCGCTGCACCTCCTGCTCGAACTGCTCGGCGTGGCTCTTCACCCGCACTGGCTCGTCCACGACCAGCACTGCGTCGTCGGGCAGGTACGCACAGAGGCAGACCGGGCGCTCGTACAGGTAAGGCAGATAGTGGGTAAGGGAAGAATGAGGGCGCAGGCTCTCCAGCAGATCCAGGTCCTGGTTCATGCGCTGCTTCAGGCGCTCGGCCTCGCGGTACTTGCCCCGCTCGTTGAGCAGGTCCAGTTCCCGCCGGAAGGCGCTGCGGATGGCCGGCAGCGCCCGACGCACCGCAACTTCCGTGAGCAGAATCTCCCCCGCCGGGCCGACCAGTACTTCCTCGATGGGGTGGAGGGAACGCTGCGTGACCGGGTCGAAGTAGCGGAGACTCTCCACCTCGTTGCCAAACAGTTCCACGCGCACGGGATGCGGCTCGGTAGGTGGGGAAAAGTCAATGATGCCGCCGCGCACGGAGAACTGCCCCACCTCGTCCACCAGCCCCACGCGCTCATAGCCCAGGTCGAGCAGGGCTGCGGTGAGGTCTTCGCGGTCAACTTCCTCGCCGCGGGTCAGGGTGCGGCGGGCTGCGCGCAGCGCCTCCACCGGCATGGTCAGGTGCAGGGCGGCCTTGACCGCCGCCACCACGATGGTCGGCTGCCCCGCTACCAGCCGGTTGAGCACGGTGAGCCGCTGGGCGACCTCCGCCGGCTCCGGCTCCACGCCGTCGTACAGCGCCGAAGCAATGGAGGGGTACAAGAGGACGGGCTTTCCCTCTTGTCCCTCTCCCAGGAGGGCTCCC
>CALFVE010000155.1 GCA_937928475.1 uncultured bacterium
CCCCGCGCTGTGCGAATCTGCTGCGGGCGGTGCTCTCCGGTGAGCCCGGCCCCGCCCGCGACATCGTGCTGGTCAACGCCGCGGCGGTAATCTACGTGGCGACTGACTCTCTTGATCTGGGGCAAGCCCTGGAGCAGGCCGCCCAGTCTGTCGATTCTGGGGCCGCGCTGGCCAAACTGGAGGCGCTCAAGAAGCTAAGCAACCAACTGGCGGCGGAGGGATAGCCGCCAACGGGGGCCCTGGCCTCCGAAAGCAAGCGCAGGAATCTCGCAACGCGAGGCAGATATGCTGCAACCAACGCCGACCTGGTCATTGATCCCACCATGTCCCTTCTTGACGAAATCGTAGCCCGACGCCGTGAGCGCCTGGAAGAAGAGCAGGCGCTGCTGCCGCTGAAGGAAATCCAAGCCCGCCTGCGCGATCTCACTGATCTGCGCAGCGCCCCGCGGTCCTTTGTGCACATGCTCACCGGCGAGAGAGTGCGGGTCATCGCCGAAATCAAACGGCGCAGTCCCAGCGAGGGATTGCTGGCGCCGCCCTGGCTGGACCCGCGCACCCTGGCTCAGGACTACGCGGGCAGCGGCGCGGCGGCCATCAGTGTGCTGACCGAGCAGGACTACTTCGACGGCGACGGCTTCTACCTGCGCCGCGCGCGCGAGGGCATGCCCCTGCCGGTGCTGCGCAAGGATTTCATCGTAGATGAGTACCAGATTTACGAATCGCGCCTGCTCTTGGCCGACGCCGTCCTACTTATCGTCAGCATCTTGACTGAGGGGCAACTGCGCGCTTTGCTCATGCTCACCCGAGAGCTGGGCATGGAGGCGCTGGTAGAGGCCCACGACGAGTGGGAGATCGAGACCGCCCTGCAAGCCGGGGCCAAGGTCGTCGGCATTAACAACCGCGATCTCCAGACAATGCAGACCTCCCTGGAAACCACTGAGCGCCTGGCCCCGCTGGTTCCGCTGGACAACATTCTGGTAAGCGAGAGCGGCATCAATTCGGTGGCGGAGGTCGAGCGCCTCGCGGCCGCAGGGGTAGACGCGGTGCTGGTGGGCACGGCGCTGATGCGGGCGGAGGACCCCGGCCGGGCGCTGGTCCCGCTGACCAAAGTGAAGAGCAGGCGCGAGGCGCGGGCCACGGAGCGCAGCAGGGCGACCGCTTCCCGGGCCGGCAAGTCCCAACTGCCTGGCAATCAGGTGACTGCGGCGCCCGAAGCACCCGCACCCAGCACAGATAAGAAGGAGCCGTACCGATGACCGAACCCGTTCGCGGCCGCTGGGGCCGCTTTGGGGGACAATATGTCCCCGAGACGCTCATGGCTGTCCTGCGCGAATTGGAGGAGGCCTATGAGCGCTACAAGGCCGACCCTGACTTCCTGGCGGAGTTCGAATACTACCTGCGCCAGTACGTGGGCCGGCCCTCTCCGTTGTACCGCGCCGATCGCTTGAGCGAGCGCGTCGGCTGCACCGTTTACCTCAAGCGCGAGGACCTCAACCACACTGGCGCTCACAAGATCAACAACTGTATCGGCCAGGCCCTGCTGGCCAAGCGCATGGGCAAAACCCGGCTCATCGCCGAGACCGGCGCCGGCCAGCACGGGGTCGCCACCGCCACCGTCGCCGCGCTGTTTGGCCTCACCGGCGTCGTCTACATGGGCGAAGAAGACATTCGCCGCCAGGAACTCAACTGCTACCGCATGCAACTGCTGGGCACCCAGGTCATCCCGGTCACCTCCGGCTCGCGCACCCTCAAGGACGCCATCAACGAGGCTATCCGCGACTGGATGACCAACGTCGAGAATACCTTCTACCTGTTCGGCACCGTCTGCGGCCCCTACCCCTACCCGCTGATTGTGCGCGACTTCCAGGCCGTCATCGGGCGCGAGTCGCGCGCCCAGTGCCTGGAGCAGGAGGGACGCCTGCCCACGCACTTGTTCGCCTGCGTCGGGGGCGGCTCCAACGCGATGGGCCTGTTCTATCCCTTTCTGGAAGACGAGGGCGTCGAACTGCACGGGGTGGAGGCTGGCGGTCTGGGCCTGGCCACCGGCAAGCATGCCGCGCCCCTGCACGCCGGCACCTTCGGCATTCTGCACGGCGCCGCTCAGTACATGATGCAGGACGGCGACGGTCAGGTCCTGGAGACGCACTCGGTCTCTGCCGGCCTCGACTACCCGGGCGTCGGCCCGGAGCACTGTTTCCTGCGCGATACCGGCCGCGCCCACTATCATGTCGCCACAGACCAGGAGGCTCTGGAGGCCTTCCAAGTTCTCTCGCGGCTGGAAGGCATCGTTCCGGCCCTGGAAAGCGCCCACGCGGTGGCCGTGGTTCTGCGCATGGCCGGGGAGTTTCCGCCCGACGCTATTGTCATCATCAACCTGTCCGGACGCGGCGACAAGGACGTGATGGAGGTCCGCCGCTTGCTCGAAGCCCAATCGCAGCCTTTGGAGGTAGCACCGTAATGGCCCTGCCGGAAGTCTTCGCTCGTCTGCGGGCCGAAAAGCGGGCCGCGCTCATCATCTATGTCACGGCCGGCGATCCCAGCCTGGCGGCCACGGTGGAGATCGTCTGCGCCCTCGCGGAAGCGGGTGCCGACCTTGTCGAACTGGGCATTCCCTATTCCGACCCCCTGGCCGACGGCCCCATCATCCAGGCCGCCGGGCAGCGCGCCCTGCGTGCCGGCACTACGGTGGCCGGAGTGCTGGAGGCCGCCCGGCAGATTCGGGAGCGCGTCCCCCTGCCGCTGGTCGTGATGACCTGCTACAACCCGATTCTGCAGTTTGGCCCTGAGCGGTTCGCCCAGCGCGCGGCGCAGGTCGGCATCGCCGGGGTCCTGATCTCCGACCTGCCGCCCGAGGAGGCTGAGGAGTGGTGCGAAACCGCCGCCCGGCACGGGCTGGAGACGATCTTCCTGGTGGCCCCGACCACCGAGCCGGCCCGCACGGAACTGGCGGTCAGCCGCACCACCGGCTTTGTCTACGTCGTCTCCCGGCCCGGCACCACCGGCATTCGCGAGGACCTGCCCCCGGATCTGGCCGACCTCGTCTCCCGGCTGCGGGCGCTCACCCACAAGCCCCTGGCCGTCGGCTTTGGCATCAGCACACCGGAACAGGCGGCCACCATCGCGCGTCTCGCCGATGGCGTGATAGTGGGCAGCGCGGTGGTACGGCTGATCGGGGAAAAGGGCGCCGGCGACGAACTGCTCCCCGCGGTGACCGCGTTCACCCGTCGCCTGGCCGCCGCGACGCATCAGCCCCGCTAGGGGTGATCTCTGGGCTGCGCCCGCTCGGCAGGCTTCACGAATCCGCCCCCCGCAGGGTGCCCGCAGCGAAGTGACGGACGCCAGCGGGTCGCTTGGCGACGGGCAGGCGACATCGGGTGAGCGGGCTGTGCTGCGGGGAGCCCTCTCGCCTCCTGCGCCGAGCGGCGGGCGACGAGGCTGAGTCCGAACAGCGCAAACCATCTAGCCGGGCAAGACTGCAAACCAGGTAGGCGTACGCGTGCCGTCCGGCTCCCGCGGGGGCGGGCATGTGTTGCTTTCCCTAGTCCGGCCGTCCTCCCGCCGGGGCAGACCTCAGGGCTTGCCGCCTGTCCCGCTCGCTAGGCTCCTCCCAGACGTACCGCACGGCGATCCCCGTCGGGAGCCAGGGCTGGAAAGCCTCCAGGCGTTGCCGCAGGACTGCGGGGTCCTCCCGCAGCGCATAGAAGCCTACTGTCTGTCCCGCCACCGCGATCTCCTCGCCAGGGGTCACCCAGGCAGCGACCAGCCGCCAGCGCGCCGGCGGCCCCTGGCGGAACCAGTCGGTGTAGCAGATGGCGATCTGCGCGCCCTCTTCAGCCGCCACGCGGTCGAGAAACTCCGGCGTGATGCCACCTTTGACGCGCGCTACGGCCAGGCGGTGATTGGCCAGGCCCACCAGATCCACGAGGCGCGCCTCGGTGTAGTAACTGACCGCCCCGATGTCGTTGAGGGCCACCGTCGCCTGATTGTAATAAGCGCGCACGAAGCGAGCCATCTGCCCCTGCTGGCAGTAAACCTCCGCCATGCCCCGCGGCGTCTCCGGGAGCGCCGGCCAGCGCGGCGCAGCGACCAGAATCCCCAGCAGCACGGGCACGCCGGAGAGAGCCCACTTCGCCAGGGCCGCCCGCCGGGGCGAGGTCTCGTCGAATTGTCCGCGCCGGAACGTTTCCGCGAATCCCCAGGCGATGACCACCAGGCCCCAGCCGTACAGATAGGCCTCGTAGCGGTAGAACCAGCCCACCGAGGCCAGGGTCAGGTGGAGCAGCGCGGCGAGGGGGAAGGCCAGCAGCGCGCAGCGCAGCCCCGGACGAGGTCGCCCGCTCCGCCGGGAAGCCGGCAGGAGCCACAGGCTCGCCAGCATGAGCGCCACCAACGGTGGCGCCAACCGGGCGTTTCGCCCCAGGCAGAGAAGTTTCGCGAGGAGGAACGACTCCCCCGGCGCGTGGGCTACCGCCTTGACCAGCAGCGTGTTGGGCAGCAGCGATTCTCCGTGGGCGGCGCTGACCAGACCAAAACCGCCGACGAACAGCACCGGCATCGCCAGCAATCCTGCCGCTAGGGCCCAGCGCCGCGCCAGCAGGCAGCCGACCGCCAAGCCGAAGACCACGAAGGCGCTCTCGTAGCGGCAGGCGGTGGCCAAAAATCCTAGCCTCAGCGCCACCCAAGGACGGCCTCGCCCCTGCAGGCAGGCGGCGATAGCCCCCACCAGCGCGAGCACCAGGGCCAGGTGCAGCAGGTGCTCCATGCCCGTAAACGCCAGCGGGACCACCGGCACCGCCACCAAGAACACCAGCCCCAGGGCCAGGATCACCAGCGGCGGAGTCTTCCGAGCGGTCAGAAACGCTGTGATCGCTGCCAGCAGCCCGACGGCCACCGCCAGGTTCAGCACCAGCGGCGTGAGCAGCCGGTCTCCGACCAGCAAATCAGCTCCGGCCAAAAGCAGCGTCCACAGCAGGGAGGAGGAGGCGCTGGCCCACTCGCCGCGGTTCACCCCCAGCACGCCGGTAGCAGCCAGGTTGCGCCCTAGGGTGAGGTGGATGTACGGGTCGTCGAGGACGTAAGCGAAAGGCCGGTCGCCGTAGGCGTGCAGCACCCAGGCGACCTGCCCGGCCAGGGCGAGGAATAGGGCAAGGGGAACGAGTAGCCGCGCGGCCATCTCGCCCCGATTTCTGCTTGGCCCGGCCCGCTACCTGCTCGGTCCGCGCGGCAAAGCCGCTCTCTGCCTGCGCAGGGTCAGTCCGCATCCGCCGCCCGCTGTGCAAAGTGCCGAATCTTGGCGAAGTTCGCCGCTTTGTCCCCGGCCGCGTGCTCGAACTGCACGGCAGCGACACGAATATTGCGCATGAATGGGCTCCTGTGAGAGGCATCAGTGGCTGCCTGAGTTTTGGCAGGGGCGGTACTCGAGCGGGTTACCCTCGCCTAGCGCCGCTGTGTAGGGCGCGAGGAGGCCACCATACGCCCCTGCACGCCCTCTCCCGCCTCGCGGGGGAGAGAACGGAGTCGCCTTGAACACCGGCGACAGGCCGCAGACCGCGGTTACTCCTCCAGCAGCACCGCTGTCATCGCCAGCGCCTCCTCCAGGGCGGCGAGGACCCGGTCCACCTCGGCCTCGGTGATGATCGCCGGCGGCTCCAGGCGCAGGGTCTCCGGCGCGTTGAGGGCGAAGGCCGCCAGGAGGCCGCTCTGGAGCAGGCCGCCGATAACCAAGCCCCCGATATCGGAGTCTGCGAACTGTATCGCGACCAGCAGCCCCCGCCCGCGCACGTCGGTGATCAGCGCCGGGTACGCCTCCCCCAGGGCGCGGCAGCCGGCCAGGAGCCGTTCCCCGCGGGCTGCGCATTTCTCTGTGACCTGCTCCGTCTGTAGGGCCTCCAAGGCGGCCAGCGCGGCGGCGCAGGCCAGCGGATTGCCGCCGAAGGTAGAGGTGTGAATGTACGGGTTGTCGGCGAAGACCTCCCAGACCGGCGGGCGCGCCACAATGGCGCCGATCGGCATCACGCCTCCGCCCAGGGCCTTGCCCAGGGTGAGGATATCGGGGCAGACCCCCTCCCAGTCGCAGGCCAGCCACTTGCCGGTGCGCCCCAGGCCGGTCTGAATTTCGTCGAGGATAAGCAAAGCCCCGGCCCGGTCGCAGATCTCCCGCACCGCTCTCAGGTAGCCGTCGGGCGGGATGATAATCCCCGCCTCGCACTGAATCGGCTCCAGGATGACGGCAGCGGTCTGTTCGTTGACGGCTGCGGCCAGCGCCTGGGTGTCACCAAAGGGAACGTGGGTGAAACCGGGCAGCAGGGGCTCAAAGGGAGCCCGGTAGGTGCCCCGACCCGAGGCAGACAAGGCGCCCCAGGTCTTGCCGTGGAAGGCGCCTTGGGCAGCCACGAAATGCGGGCGCCGGGTGGCGCCGCGCGCCAGTTTCAGCGCGCCCTCCACCGCCTCGGCGCCGGAGTTGCAGATGAACGAGTACTGCAAGTCGCCGGGGGTCAACTCCGCCAGCCGCTCGGCCAGTTCGGCCAGCAGCGGGTCGGGGAGGATATGACTGGACAGGGGCATCGCGTCCAGTTGCCGCTTAACCGCCGCGATGACCGCGGCGGGACGATGGCCGAGGGTGAACACACCCGGCCCGCCCAGGCAGTCGAGGTAGCGGGTGCCGTCGCTAGCGGTAACGTAGCAGCCCTCGGCGGAGACCTCGGCGGCCTCCAGGCCCATGAACTCCAGCAGGGCAACGAGGCTAGGGTTGAGGTGCTTCCGGTAGCGGCGCAAGGTCAGCGCCCCGAGGTCCTCTGCATGTTTGGCGGATTCCCCCACGCTATCCCTCCTTCGTAGCCATCTCTAAACCGCGATTCCCACGCACCACCCACCAACCACCACCCACCAATTACCACCCACCGACTACCATCCACCAAAACAGCACCCCTGACCAGCGCAAACGCGCATGCGCTCTTCAGAGGTGCTGTCGGAAGAAGCGATGGTCGGGGCGGCCGGATTTGAACCGGCGACCTTTAGACCCCCAGTCTAACGCGCTAACCGGGCTGCGCTACGCCCCGACCCTAGTTGCCGCCGACCCGGCGCCGCCGCGGCCCTGGCTGCAAGCAAACCGGCCGCTCGGCGCCTAGCCCACCAGTTTCTTTAGGCTCGCGCCGGCCTTGAACTTGGGGCTCTTGCGGGCTGCGATCTTGATCTTCTCACCGGTCCGCGGGTTCACACCGGTGCGCGCCTTGGACTTGACCACCGCAAAGGAGCCGAAGCCCGTGAACTGCACCGTGTTGCCTTTCTTGAGGGCGGCGCCCACCGCGTTGAGCATGGCGTCCACGGCGCTGGCCGCTGCTGCCTTGCTCAAGCCGGTCTCCTTCGCCACGGCCTCCGCAATCTGTGCTTTGTTTACTGTGGCCATCATCAAGCCTCCCTTTTACATTGGCGTATGCACGAACCAACGGCGCTGGGCGCCGCTAGGGACTTTCCCCACCGCCGCCGGGATTACCTTCCGCCACGCCGAGCCCCCGTGCCGCCCAGTCCTCGCCCTCCGCGCGCTCCGGGCGAGTCATCAACGACTCCACGGCTTGCAGAACAGGTACCCCTTCGAACAACACCCGGCAGGTCGCTTCGGTGATGGGCAGAGCGATCCCCAGTTCCTCCCCCAGCCGCCGAGCGGCCAGCGCCGTGTGCACGCCTTCCGCCACCGAGTAGGTGGCCCGGCTAATCTGCTCCCAGGTTTCGCCCTGGGCCAGCCGGTAGCCGACATTCCAGTTGCGGCTGTCGCGACTGTGGCAGGTCGCCACCAGATCCCCCACGCCGGCAACGCCCCAGAAGGTGGCCGGCTGCGCGCCCAGCCGCACTCCCAGGCGGCTCATCTCCGCCAAGCCTCGCGTCACCAGCGCCGCCTTCGCGTTGGCCCCGAAGCCCAGCCCATCACAGGCCCCGGCCCCAATCGCGATGACGTTCTTGAGCGCCCCGCACAATTCGACCCCGATTATATCACAGTTCCGGTAGACACGGAAGAGGGAACTGCTCAGAAGTCGCTGCGCGCGGATCGCTATTTCCTCCCGCTCCGCCGCCACTACGCTTACCGCGGGCATCCCCAGAGCGATCTCCCGCGACAGGTTAGGGCCGCTCAGGGCCGCTAGCGGCAGGTCCGCCGAAAGCGCCTCGGCGATGACCTGGCTCATGCGCAAACCGGTGGCCTCTTCCAGGCCCTTGGTGGCGCTAATCAGCAGGGGCGCGCCATCCACATAGGCCCGCGCCTGCTCCAGTATCCCCCTTAGGTATCGCGAGGGCACTGCCAGGACCACCGCCTCGGCGTCCGCCAGGGCCTCACCCAGCGAGGTGGTGATCTCCAGGTCCTCGGGCAACTGGACCTCGGGTCGGTAGCGGGAGTTCCGCCGGGTGGAGCGCATCTCGCCGGCGAGGTCTTTCTCTAGGCACCACAGGCGCAATCGGTGCCCCTGCCCGGCGAGCATCCAGGCCAGGGTGGTCCCCCAGGCTCCTGCCCCCAGCACCGAGATTCTCAGACTTGTTTCCCTCATGAGTGATCAGGCGTGTCCGCCGCCCCTATTCGGCGATGGAAAACGAGGCTCCCGTGTCGCCCTCCCGAAGAGCCGTGGATCGGGGGCCTGCTCAGTTCGGCTGCAGATGCACCCCCACCGTACAGCCGTCCACAAACACTCGGTAGAAGCGTACGTCGGTGAGCCCGGCCGGCACCTCGTCAAGCGGGCGGGGACCCTCCTTGCGCGTCTGCGCCAGCATCTCCCGCAGGAACGCCTCGTCCTGCGGGCCCTGATTATCTATCGCCTCGCGCCCCCGGTCGGTGCCGATGTGACTGCTGAGCAAGGGCGCCTGCGCGTGCGGTGACTCGTTGAAGAAGTAGGGCTCGCGCCCGCGGGTGATGGCCCCCAGCACCAGCACCTTCGTTTCTCGGCCCTCTCCGCGTACCCTAATCACCACCTCGCCCGGCCCCACGGAGGCCAACTCCGTGCTCAGGAAACTGGCCTTCCCGCGGAAGCTGTCCAGCAACACCGCGGGCAGGTCCGGATTCGGCGGGAGCGCGATGATTCCCGCGTGGAAGGTGAAAGTGCCCGAATCGCTCAGTTTGATGAAGCCGGGGTACTGGCCGGTTTCGTACCACATATCGCGGGTGATGAGATAGCCGCCCTTTTGTACCTCGTAGGTATAGGCGTTGTTGCTGGACCCACCGCCTAGCAGGGCCACCCGGCCGCTGGTCTCCCGGCCGGCGGCCCGCTGGGGGCCGCCGATGACTCGCACGCTGACCTCGCTTGCCCCCGAGTGGTAGTAGTCGTGCATGCTCACCTCGCACAGGTCCAGCCCGTCCACTAGCAGGCCGACGCCCAGGCCGCCCTCGGTGGAGAGTTGCTCGCTGAAAACCCGCGCCCCGGGCTGATCGCACCTTTCCACCATGATCCCTTCCGCTTTGCCCCCGCCGCGGATCTCCAGGTCGCGCAGGGTGGCGCGGCTGGGGCCCGCAAGCCGGATGACCGGGTCGTCCTCCCCGCCTGCCCAGGAGAGTACTGTCGTCTGCAGGTACCCATCGCCCACCAGTTGCACGTCGAGGTCTGCCGGGATCACCAGCGTCTCCGTAATCTTGTACTCCCCCGCGGGCAGGTGGATGACCGGGCGCTGGCCTCGGTACTGCGCGGACTGAGTGATCGCGGCCTGGATCTCTGCGGCGCCGGCGCCCGGTGCGACCTCAATGATCTGGCGGTGTCGGTTGGGCGCAGCCGGCGGGAGACTCGGCTCGGGCGGAACCTCCACCGCCGCCACCTTGTTGTCTAGTTCCCGCACCCGCCCATCGCACTTGATGGGGTTCTCCACCGTAAAGGTGTTGCCCACGGCGACCAGGTCCGCGCCCCAGGGGATGCTGTTGGTCATCTGCAGAGGCGGATCGGTCGTGCCCGGGCGACTGAGGATGGTGTTGTCAATAAACAGCATCGGCCCTAGGTTGTGCACTTGGATGGGCGGCTGCTGAGAGTGAACAATCGTGTTCCCCTGGATGGTGATCAGCGCCCCGGCGCTGAATTGCGAGGCGATCATGAAGGCCTGGGAGTCCCGCGAGTAGTTGTCCCGGATCGAGAAGTACCCCAGGTGGCCCATGGTGAAATCCGAGACCTGGGACCGACGGAAGACCGACTTGTAAACATGGTAATGCCCGGCCCCGAAGGTATTGGTGACGCCCACGCGGCAGTCTTCAAATAGGCAATGCCACAGGAACCAGTCCAGTGCATTGAAGTTCTCGATGGAGACCCCGGCCTGCGAGCAGCGCAGAAACTTGCAGCGCAGCACGGCGGTTTCGGCGTCCATGAAGCCGCGACTGCCGCCCTTGATGCCGAAGCCCACGTCCTGAAAGACCTCGTCGGCGTGCTCGTTGTGGGTGCCGGCATGAGGCTCCTTCCCTTCCCAGCCGTGGTCAATCGCCACTTTGGCCTTGCCGGCGCCGTCCCAGGTGAGGCGCCCCCAGCGGGAGTAGGCGACGCCGTTGAACCAGGTCATGGCTCCCTCCGGCGGGCCGTCCCAGACGATCTTGGTCGTGGCAGGGTCCTCGCCCAGGAGGCTGATGCCCAGGCGAGTCTTCATCGTGAGAGTCTGGGTGATGCGGTAGGTCCCAGCAGGGAGGTAAAGGACCCGGGGTTTGCCGGGGGTGCCCAGGTCGTCGAAGGCCTTCTGCAGGGCGGCGGTATCATCGGCCTGGCCGTCGCCTACCGCGCCGTAGTCGGCCTTTGCATTAGCCCAGCCGGCCAGGGGGCCAATAAACTCATCGCCAAGCGCGGGCGGCCGCAGCAGGGCGAGAGCCACCAGGCTGAGTAGAACAGGTGCTAGTCGCATAGCGAGGTAACCTCCAACTGATAGTCCGCAGCCACCCCCAGGCAGCAGGCGTGGCTGCCGCCCCTACAGGCCGCCCCTCGCACCCCCTCCCCCTGCCGTTCTGCCGCCGTTCACCGATATTCCGTCTCGCTCTCGGCGCCGCCCCCGATCCCCTCCGCTACCGGCGCCTGCACCCTCTCCCCGATCTTGCTTTCCGTGCCGGAGAGCAGCCGCCGGATGTTCGGCAGGTGCCGCAGGATGACGAGTACGGCAAAGCCAATGCCGAGCACCACGTAAGGCCGCTGCGCGTCCGCGTGCGACTCGGGGAAGGGCATTACTGCGAACAGGAGGGGCACAGAGATCGAGGCAATCATCGAGGAGACCGAGATGTAGCGAGTAACCGCCACGAAAAAGAGCCAGATGCCGAAGGCAATCAGGCCCACGCGCCAGTCTAGCCCCAACGTAGCCCCCAGGGCGGTGGACACTCCGCGCCCGCCGCGCAGCCGCAGGTAGGGGGAGAAGCAATGTCCCACTACCGCGGCAAAGCCGACGCCGGCCAGGTAGGGGAAGGGCTTCTCCAGCAGACCCGGATGGACCAGGGCCGGTCGCGCCCAGATCACCGGCAGGAGGCCCTTGAGCAGATCGGCCACCCATACCACCAGGCCCAGCTTGACCCCCAGTGCGCGCATCACGTTGCTGGCTCCGATGTTGCCGCTACCCACCTTGGTGAGGTCCACGCCACGGGCCCGACCTACCATCAAGCCGATGGGAATGCCTCCCACCAGGTAAGCCACCGCGATCAGCACCCAGGGCAAGTACATGGCTGGCTCATCCCTTTCCGCTCGACTCCCGCACCCGCAGGTTCAAGGGCACGTGCGTCAGGCCGAACTTCCGGCGCAGGAAGTTGACCAGGTAACGTTCGAAGGAAAAGTGCATGAGTTTCGGATCGTTGACGAACAAGACAAAGGTGGGCGGGCCGGTCGCCGCCTGCGTGGCATAGTAGACCCGCAACTGCCGCCCGCCGCGGCTGGGCGGCGCGTGCTCGGCTAGCGCCTCGTCAAGGGCTCGGTTGAGCGGCCCCGTCTCGATCCGTCGGAAGTACTGCTCGTTCATCTTCTTCGCCAGCGGCAGAATCTCCTCGACCCCTTCCCCGTCCAAGGCGCAAGTATATTGCAGGGGCGCGTGAGGAGCGAACTTCAGCCGGCCCCGGGCCAAGGCCTCGAAGTCCCTCTTCAGCAAACGCTCCGCCCGCTTCTGCTCCTCGGGAGACAGATCGCTGTCGCCGAAGGCTTTCGCCCGCACTAGGTCCCACTTGTTGGCAACCACGAGGAGGGCGCGCCCGGCAGAATGCACCTCCAGCGCAATGGCGGCGTCCTGCTGGGTCAAGCCCTCGTTCGCATCGAAGACCATCACCCCGATCTGCGCCCGCTGCAGCGCCTTGAGGGTGCGCAGGCTGCTGTAGTACTCCACGCCCCGGGCCCGCTTGCCCCGTCGGCGCAGGCCGGGCGTGTCCACCAACTGGAAGCAGGTGCCCTGCCACTCCCAGCGCGTATCCACCGCGTCGCGGGTGGTGCCGGGCAGTTCGCTGACGATCATGCGCGGTTGGCCGAGCAGCGCATTGACCAGGGCCGACTTGCCCACATTGGGCCGCCCCAGGATGGCCAGCCCGATAGCGCCTGCGCTTGCCGGCGCCTCCGGCTCTTCCTCCACCGGCGGTAGCGCCCGGCGCAGCGCCTCCTCTAGTTCGTGCAAGCCCTGCCCGTGGAGCGCGGAGATGGCCAGGGGCACCCCGAAGCCCAGTTCGGCGAACTGCGCCGCCTCGCCCCGGCCGAATTCCGTTTTGTTGACTGCCGCGACCACCGGCTTGCGGCTTCTGCGGGCCGCCTCCGCCACTTCGTAGTCCAGCGACGTCAGTCCCTCCTGCCCGTCAAAGAGCAGCAGGAGCACGTCCGCCTCCGCCAAGGCTTGGGCGGCGTGCTGCTGGACCTGGCCGATCAGCGCGTCGCTCTCCGCTCCCACCAGGCCGCCGGTATCCACCAGCACCGCCCGGCGGCCGCCCAGGTCAATCTCGGCATAAAGCCGGTCGCGCGTAACCCCGGGGATATCCTCCACCACGGCCCGCCTTTGCCCGACGAGGCGGTTAAACAGAGCCGACTTGCCCACGTTGGTGCGACCGATTATGGCGATGAGAGGAGGCATAGTCGAGAATCGGTGGTCTATAGTCTAGGGTCGGGGACGCAGAGGTCCGACGAAGTCATTCACGGCGGCCTCCCAGGTTGCGGTGAAGCACGAAGGGCATCTTGTCTACGGAGTCCATATCCGGGATCAGGGCGCCGAAGCGGTCCACGTCGAGGTAGCCAAAGCGCCGGCTGAGCTTTAGTAAGGTGCGCAGCTCAGCGAGGGAGCCCCGTGTGATGCTCAGAAAGTGTCGGTATTCCTCGATTCCCCACCTGCCTGCGCCTTTCGCGAGGTTGGCGGCTACCGAGACCGCCGCCCGCTGGTGCTTCCCCTCCCTCTGCCGCCAGCCACTCCGCGCCCCTAGACCATAGACCACCGACCACCGACCACCAACTACCGACCACCGACTACCGACCTTCACTCGCTGCCTTCTGCTGATTGATTTCCGCAATCATCTGGGGCGGGAACTTCGCTTCTCTCGCGTACGTATACAGCCCGTTGACCTCCTGCTCCACGTCGTAGAGTTGAGTATAGCAGAAACCACACATCTTCGGGTGCTTGAGCAGCGCCTCCGTCAGCCTCCGATAGCGGGTCAGGAACTCCTCCTCGCTCCGGGGACGCTCGCCGTAGCCCCAGGCCTGCTCATCCGCCTGCCCCGGATTCCACCAGATGCCGCCGTATTCGCTCACGAAGTACGGCTGCCCCGCGTAGGGCAGGCTTCCCGCCGGTCCCGAATCGTTCCGGAAGGGTTCCCCGCCCTCCCGGAAGGCCGCGAAGTCCGCCGCGAACTTCTCCGGGTCCTGCTCGTAGTGGTGGCAATCGTAGAGGTCGGTCTCGACGTGGTGATACCCGCTGGTGTCAATCACCGGGCGGGTGGGATCAATCATCTTCGTGAGCCGGTAGACCGTCCGAATCAGTTCGGGATCCCGCTGGCGGGGAGTCTCGTTGAAGGGACACCAGCCGATGATGCAGGGATGGTTGAAATCGCGCTCTATCGCGGCCAGCCACTCCGGGAGCATTACGCGGAGAGCCTCCGGGCGCGAGGTGTCCAGGCCCCAGTCGGGGAACTCGCCCCAGACCAGGTAGCCTAGTTTGTCCGCCCAGTACAGGAAGCGCGGCTCAAAGACCTTCTGGTGCAGGCGCGCGCCGTTGAAGCCCATCGCCAGGGCACGCTCGATATCGCCGCACAGGTCCTCGTCCGTCGGCGCCGTGTAAATGCCGGCCGGGTAGAAGCCCTGGTCGAGCACCAGGCGCATGAACAGGGGCTTGCCGTTGAACAGCAGCCGGTCGCCCTGGATATCCACCTGCCGCAGGCCGAAGTAACTGCTGACCTCGTCGAGCGTTTGGTCGCGTTCATCCACCAGCGTAAACTTGAGGTCATACAGCGCGGGACTGTCCGGCGCCCAAGGCTGAACCTCGCCCAGGGGGATCTCGAAGCGGACGGTCGAACAAGCGCTCTGCCCGCCGGCTAGCCCCACGCTCTTGCCATCCAGCCACGCCTCCGGCACGAGATGCACGCCCTTTGAAGAGCCTGCTACCCAGGCCCGCACCGAGATAATCCCCTGCCCGGGATCTCCCCGCAGCCAGACCCTCTCCAGACGCGTTGGCGAGACCGGCTCCAGCCACACCGTCTGCCAGATGCCGGTAGTGCGGGTGTACATGCATCCGTAGGATTCGTACCGGGGGCTCTGCTTGCCGCTGGGCTGCAAGGGGCTGCGGGTGTCGTCCGCGGCCCGCACCACCAGGCGATTCTCGCCGGGCGTGAGGTAGTCGGTTACGTCGAAGGAGAAGGGCGTGCACCCACCCCGATGCGCGCCAACCCGCCGGCCGTTGACCCAGACCGTCGCCTCATAGTCCACCCCGCCGAAGTGCAGGAGAATTCGCTGCCCGCTCCAGTCCTCGGGCACCGTGAAGTCGCGCCGATACCAGACGCAGGGTAGGAAGTCGGTGTTGCTGATCCCCGACAGACGGCTCTCCGGGCAGAAGGGGACGAGGAGGCGAGCGGAGTAAGCGCCGTCCTCGTGCAAGCCGCGGGCTTCGCCCGACTGACCGGGATCGAACTCAAACTCCCACCAGCCGTTCAGGTTCAGCCAGCGCTCCCGCACAAACTGCGGGCGGGGATATTCGGGGCGAGGGGGAGTTTGCTCGACCATCTGGGCCACCAGTCGGAAGGTGGTGAAGGCGAAGCGAGCCGGCCTCTCAGCGCGGACGCAGGAATCTGGCCCGCAGCCAGGAATACCCGAGACTCCTCACACCCTAGGCGCAGCCTCGTCCACGTACTCCACTCCCGGCAAGCCCCGCAAGTGCTCGTCGCTGGTGACCAGGGTGGCGTGGTGCGCTTGGGCGGTCGCGTAGACTACGGCGTCGGCCAGAGACAGCCGGTAGCGAAGGCTGTAGTCGGCGGCTTCCAGTGCCAAGCGATCGTCGAGGGGTATGACCACATGGGCCTTCAGCCAGGCGGCGACGCGGTCGGCCTCGTCGTCGGTCCTCTCCCGGCGCATGACCTTGTACGCTTCGTACAGGACGACCGCAGGAACCAGCACCGCAGTCGCCCCTAGATAAGGCTCGAAGGCGTCGGCAAGCGGCTCGTCTCGTAGATAATCTAGCCAGCCGCACGAGTCAACGACGGTCACAATTCGTCTTCCTCTTCGCGGTATCCCTCGAAGGTGGCGCCCCGGGCGACTCCCCTCATCTCCCTCAAGTCAGGGACAGGGATCAACTTGATAACCCCGTGCTTGGCGATAACCATCAGTTTCTGCCCGGGCTTGATCCCCGCTCGCTCCCGATCCTCCTTGGGAATGACTATCTGGTATTTCGAGGACACTGTGGTCTCGGCCATCCCTTCCCGCCTCCTGCAATACGACAACGCGAACGATGCCGCTATTGTCTTACTTCGAGCGGGTCGCTTCAAGCGCAGGCCGGGCGGGTGCTATTCGAATCCCCATCTCTTGCTGCCCTCCACCTCCTCCACCAATCCCAGGATCAGCGCAATCAGGGCCATGCGCACGGGCACGCCGCCCGCCGCTTGCTCGAAGTACGCCGCCCGCGGGTCGGTGTCTACCTCCTCGGCGATCTCGTCCACCCGCGGCAGGGGGTGCATCACCATCATGCTTTCCGGGGCCCGACGCATCAGCGCGGCGTTCAGCACGTACACGCCACGGTACTTCTCGTACTCGTCCGGCGAGGGGAAGCGCTCCGCCTGAATGCGCGTCATATACAGCACGTCCAGGTCGGCCACGGCCCCGGCGAGGTCCTCCGTCTCCGCCGGGCGCTTGCCGCTGAGGCGCTCGGTCTCCTCCATATACTCGCCGGGCAGGGCTAGCGCCGGGGGCGCAATGCAGACGATTTCATTGCCCAGCCGGGCCAGCACCGGGGCCAGCGAATGCACCGTGCGCCCATTCTTGAGGTCCCCGCACAGGCCCACCTTCAGCCCGGAGAGCGTCCCTTTGCGCCGACGCAAAGTGAACAGATCGGTGAGGGTCTGGGTAGGATGATTGCGGGTCCCGTCGCCCGCGTTGATCACGGGCACCGAAGCCGCCTCCGCCGCCTCCTGCGCTGCGCCCTCCTGGGAGTGGCGAATGACGATGAGGTCGCTGTACGCGCTCATCATGCGCATGGTATCCGCCAGGCTCTCGCCCTTGGCCAGCGAACTCATCTTCACGTCCTGCAGGCAGATGACGCTTCCCCCCAGGCGATGCATGGCCGCGGCGAAAGACAGCCGGGTGCGGGTAGAGGGCTCAAAGAAGCAGGTCGCGAGGATGCGGTCGAGGGGGGCAAAAGGCGGCTGCTCGCCCGCCGGCGCCGCCAGAGAGCGGGCCATCTCCTCGGCGAGATCGAGGACGAGGGTGATCTCCTCCAGGGTCCAGGCATCCAGCGAGATGAGATCGCGTCCGACCAGAGACATCAGTTGGCCTCCATAGCGCAAGCACGCCCTGCGGACTTGCCGGGCTAGCGAACGAGGTGGTAACGGAAAGGTCCGCGCGGGGCCGCCGTTGCGGGCAAACTAGCCGCGTAGCGCCGCGTTGATCTCGTCTCTCATGCGCTGGGCGGCTTGGGCGGCGGCTTGCGCATACTGCTCCGGCTCCCAGGCGCCTTCCCGGTAAGCGAAGATGATACTGCGCGAGGCGTTGACGATCGCGCCCCGACCGGACTCGTCGAAGGCAGCCGCCACCTCCTCCGGCCCCGCGCCCTGCGCCCCGTAGCCCGGCACCAGGAAGGGCACCCCGGGCAGTTCGCGGCGCAGGTGGGCCAACTGCTCCGGGTAGGTCGCTCCCACCACCGCGCCGACCGCCGAATAGCCGCACTCGCCGTGCAGGTGCGCGCCCATCAGACGCACCGCCTCCCCCACGTGCTCGAAGACCGTGTGATAGCCGCCCTCCAGGCGCAGGTCCTGCACCTCGCCGGAAGAGGGGTTGGAGGTCTTGACCAGCACAAACACGCCCCGGCCCTGCTCGGCCCCGGCGTCCACGAAGGGCATGATTCCGTCGCTGCCCAGGTAGGGATTGACGGTGATCGCGTCGGCGGCGATCTCCCCGCCGAAGAAGGCCTGCGCGTAAGCCTCGGCGGTGGGGCCGATGTCGGCGCGCTTGGCGTCCACGATCACCAGTAGACCCATCCGCTGGGCCTCGGCCACCACCGCCCAGAGCGTGCTGAAGGCGAAGCGCCCGAGAACCTCGAAGTAGGCCGACTGCACCTTCACCACCGGGGCAAACTCCGCGGTTGCCGCGCAGACCTCCCGGCAGAACTCTACCACCGCCTCGGCGGGCACTTGGTGGCGGGCCAGCAGCGGCGCCGGCAGGAGGTCGAGGCGCGGGTCGAGGCCGACGCAGACACGGCTGTCCTTCTCCTCCACGGCAGCAAAGAGACGGTCGGCGAAATTCTCCACCGGCGTTATCCTCGGCTTTCTGTGGCGAGGTGGCGCGATTATAGCCGTGGGGGAAGGCCGCTGTCAAAAACCGGCGGGCGGAGGGCAAGGCGGAGGCGCAGGATTTCGCGCAGCGAGGCGGGAATCAGGAAGCGCGTGCTCTTGCGAATCGCTCCATCGTCTCTCCCCTGTAGCGGGGGGAGTGGCAGCCCCGTCAGTGGCTGCCGAGAGGGGGTCTGGCTTGCGCTTTGGCCTCTCGGAGTCGAGTCCATCCCGCCTCTTTCTGGAGGTGCCACAAATGACCGGCTACGACCGCTTCATGACCGCCCTGCGCCGGGAGCAGCCCGACCGCGTCCCCCTCTGGGAACTGCTGGTCAACCGTCCCGTCATTGACAAGATGTACGGCCCCGAGGTCTCCTACCTCGACTTCGCTGAGAAGGAAGACCTGGACGGCGTCTGCGTGGCCGAGAACTACCGGCGCGCGCCGCTGGACGACGTGCACTTCCGTGATGAGTGGGGCATCATCTGGGGCCAGGGCAAGGCCGACGCCCCCTATCCGGTCGAGCCTCCCCTCAAGTCTGAGGCGGACCTAGACCGGCTGGTGCCGCCTGACCCCGACGCCGATCATCGCCTGGAGACCCTGGAGGAGGCGGTGCGGCGCTTCAAGGGCGACAAGGCCATCGTCTTCCTCGGGCATGACGCCTTCGAGTTCGCCTGCAACCTGCGGGGCATGGACAACCTCCTGATGGACTACGCAACGAACCCTGATTTCGCGCATCGGGTCAGCCGGGTGGTGGTGGACTACAAGAAGCGCGTGCTGGAGCGCGCTCTCGACCTGGGCGCCGATGTGGCTCTCACCGGCGACGACTATGCCTACCGTCACGGGCCCATGATGTCCCCGATGCACTTCCGCGAGTTGATTCTTCCCTATCTGAAGGAGATCGTGGACCTGGTCCACGCCAAGGGCTTCCCCTTCATCAAGCACTGCGACGGGAACATCTGGAG
>CALFVE010000156.1 GCA_937928475.1 uncultured bacterium
CTGTAGGAGCGGCACTTCAGTGCCGCTCGGCAGTGGTTGTCGCGGTGGTTTCTCCATATCATGAACGTCCGACGACTCCTCTACCTCTCCCGCGCTGACGTTGAGGCCTGTGGCGTGACTATGGCCCAAGTCATCGCCGCCGTCGAGGCAGCCTTCCGCGAACACGGCGAGGGCCGCGTGGAGATGCCCCCGAAGCCAGGGGTGCATCCCCGGCCCGATTCCTTCTTGCACGCCATGCCCGCCTGGATTCCGGCGCTGCACTCCGTGGGCCTCAAGTGGGTCAGCGGCTACCCGGATAACCCGCGGCGGGGGGAGCCCTACATCACGGGCCTGTTCATCCTCAACGACGAGGAGACCGGTCGGCCCCTGGCGGTCATGGACGCCACTTGGATCACGGCAAAGCGCACCGGCGCGGCCACCGCGGTGGCCGCCAAGTATTTGGCCCGGGCCGAGGCGGAGACCGCGGGCATTCTCGGCTGCGGCGTTCAGGGCCGGAGCAACCTGGAGGCGTTGCGCGTTCTGTTTCCTCTCAAGCAAGTGCTGGCCTACGATACGCAGCCCGAGGCGCAGGAGCGCTACGTCGCCGAGATGACCGCCGCCACAGGCTTGGAGGTCATCCCGGCCCGCCAGCCGCGCGAGGCGGTAGCAGACTGCGACCTGGTGGTAACCGCAGGGCCGATCCTGAAGAGGCCTCACGCCACCATCAAGGCTGGCTGGCTGGGGGAGGGAGCCTTCGCCTCGCTGGTGGACTATGACAGCTACTGGGACCGCGCTGCGCTGCGCGAGGTGGACAAGTTCTGCACCGATGATCTGCCGCAGTTCGAGCACTACCGGAGCCTCGGCTACTTTCAGGACGTGCCCCCGATTCATGCCAGCATTGGCGAGATCGTGGCAGGGAAGAAGCCAGGACGCGAATCTCAGCAGGAGCGCACCATGACCTGCAATCTGGGCTTGGCGCTGGACGATATGGCCACGGCGCCGCTGGTCTACCGACGGGCCGTCGAGCAGGGCTTGGGCACCTGGCTGGAGTTGTGAGCGGGGGACACTGATGGCCCAATCGTTACCAACCGAGCCGGAACCCAAGGCCGCCCCGAATCCCCAGCTTTCCGTCATCATCGCCACCCACAACCGGCGCGAGCGGCTGGCGGAGTGCCTCCAGTCGCTCCGGGAAACGGTTCTCCAGGCCTCCTACGAGGTAATCGTGGTGGACGATGCCTCCACGGACGGCACCGCGGAGATGGTGGCGGAGCAGTTCCCCGAGGTGCGCCTGCTACGTAACTCGGCGTCCAGTTCCTGGACCGTCACCAACAATCAGGGGATTCGGGCGAGCCGGGGCAGCCTGTACTTGCTGCTCAACGACGACACCCGGCTGCTTCCCGGCGCCGTGGATCGCGCCGTCGCCTTCCTGGAGGCGCATCCCCGCGCCGGAGTGGTAACGCCGCGCATTCTCAATCCCGACGGCAGCGTGCAGCCGACCGTCCGCCGTTTTCCGGACCTGGCGGCAGCGTTGGCGCAGTCCTTGGATTTGCACCGTATCCTGCCCCGCAACCGACTTACCGGCAAGTACTACGCTCCCGATCACGACTACAGTCGGACTCAGCGGGGGGAGTCCGTGGGCACCACCTGCTATCTGCTTCGGCGGGAGTGTTATGAGCAGGTCGGTCCCTTCGACGAGAGTTTTCCGCCTAACTTCAGCGACCTTGAGTTCAACTGGCGGGTGAATGAGGCCGGCTGGGAGATCTGGGTGTTGGCCGAGGCGGAGACTATCCATTACGGCGGCGCCACCATGGGCCTGCTCACGTTGCGTCAATTGTGGGAGTTTCACCGAGGCATGTTCAAGATGTATCGCAAGCACTATGCGCCGCGGCGCCCTGCACTGGTGAATCTGCTCGTGTATGCCGGCATCGGCGCCCGCTTCTTGTTCAAGAGCCTGCTGCGGGTGACTGGGCTGGATCGGTTGCTGCACTGCTTGCCGCAACCCCATCGCCGGCGCGAACTCGTGCCCGCCAGACCTGGGGAGCAGGAGCAAAGTTAGGAGATGCGCATGGAGACCACCCCGGACCAGAACATCGGCGAGATAGAGCCCATTTCCCTGCATGAGGAAATGGCCAACTCGTACATGCAGTTTGCCATGAGCACCATCATGGCCCGAGCGCTGCCCGACGTGCGGGACGGCCTCAAGCCCTCCCAGCGGCGTATCCTGGTGGCGATGCACGCCGAAGGGCTTACCCCCGAGCGGTCGCACGCCAAGTGCGCGGCCATCGTGGGCGAGACGATGAAGACCTACCATCCCCACGGTGACGCCGCCATCTATGACACTCTCGTACGCATGGGGCAGGACTTCAACGCACGCTACCAGTTGATAGACCCCCAGGGCAACTTCGGCTCGGTGGACGGGGACCCGGCAGGCGCGGCCCGCTACACAGAGGCCCGGCTCTCCGAGGTTGCCATGGCCATGCTGGAGGACTTGGACAAGAATACGGTGGATTTCCAGCCAACTTATGACGAGAAGACCACCGAGCCGCGGGTATTGCCCGGCGCTTTCCCCAATTTGCTCTGCAACGGCGCCTCGGGCATCGCCGTCGGCTATGCCACAAACATCCCGCCGCACAACCTCGGCGAGGTCATAGACGCCGCCGTCGCGCTGCTGGACAATCCCGATCTCTCGCCCGAAGACCTCCTCAACTACATACCCGGCCCCGACTTTCCCACCGCAGGACTAGTCCTGGGCACCAAAGGGATCCGCGACTATTTCGCCACCGGGCGCGGCTCGCTCACCATGCAAGCCCGCGCGGTAATCGAGCCCCTGGAGCGCGGCCGCACCGCTATCCTCGTCTCGCAACTGCCCTACCAGGTCTCCAAGGCAGCGCTGCTCAAACAAATCGCTGCGCTCGTGGACAAGGGCAAACTGGCCGGCATCAGCGACCTGCGCGATGAGTCGGATCGCAATGGCATGCGTATCGTCATCGAACTGAAGCGCGACGCCAACCCCCAGGTGACGCTCAACCAACTCTACAAGCACACCATGATGCGCACCAACTTCGGGGTCAACATGCTGGCGCTGGTGCCTGGCCCGGGCGGGGCTATCGTTCCGCGCCTCTGCAACATGAAGGACCTGCTCGTCGAGTTCCTGCGCCACCGGCGAGAGGTTGTTACTCGGCGCACCCAGTACCTGCTCGACCAGGCCCAGCAGCGGCTGCACATCGTGGAGGGTTTGCTGCGAGCGCTGGATATCATTGACGAGATCATCGCCCTGATCCGGGCCAGCCGCGACCGCACCCAGGCCCGGCAAGGGCTGATGACTCGGTTCCAGTTCTCCGAGGTGCAGGCAGAGCACATCCTCAACCTGCAACTCGGTCGCCTGACCCGCCTCTCCCGCGACGAACTGCTCGCCGAACAGAAACAACTGCTCAAAGACATTGCTGAATACGAGCACATCCTGGGCGATGAGACCTACAAGTCGAAGGTGATCAGGGAGGAGTTGCGCGCCGTGGCCCGGCACCTGGGTGATGAGCGCCGCACCGTCTTGGTTCCCGAGGAGGCCGGCGACATCAGCGCCGAGGACCTCATCGCTCGCGAGGCCATGACCATTACCATCACCCGCGATGGCTACATCAAGCGCCTGCCCGTGGATACCTACCGCGTGCAGCGCCGCGGCGGCAAGGGCATCCTGGCCCTCAACAAGAAGGAAGAGGACGACGTGCAAGACCTCTTCGTGGCCAGCACCCACGACCTCATCATCTGCCTCACCGACAAGGGCCGGGCCTATCAACTCAAGGCCTACCAGGTGCCGATGGCCAGCCGCCAGGCGCGGGGCACGCCCATCGTGAACCTGGTGCCGGTGGAGCAGGACGAGCAGATCACCGCGCAGATTCCGGTGCACGGCTTCACCCAGGGCGGCTTCCTGCTCATGGCGACCGAGCAGGGCATAATCAAGAAGACCCCCCTGGAGGACTACGACACCCCCCTCAAGTCGCGGGGGATCATCGCCATCAGTCTCAAGGGGGACGACCGGCTCAAGTGGGTGGCGTGGACGGACGGGACGAAGGACATCATCATGGTCACCCGCCAGGGCAAGGCGGCGCGCTTTGACGAGAGCACCGTGCGGCCCATGGGCCGCAACGCCGCGGGGGTGCACGCTATTCACCTGCGGCCGGGGGATGCTATCGTCGGCATGGTGGTCGTGAACAAAGACGATCGCCGCGACCTGCTGGTGGTGAGCGAGAACGGCCTGGGGAAGCGCACCCCGCTTTCTGAGTACCCGCGCAAGGGCCGAGCGACCCAGGGCGTGATCACCATGAACGTGACCGAAAAGACCGGGACGGTGGCGGGAGTCCTGGTGGTCGAGCCCGACGATCACGCCATGTGCCTGACCTCCAGCGGGGTGCTGATCCGCGTTCCGGTGGAAAGCATTCGCCAGACAGGCCGTCCGGCGCAGGGCGTTTGGGTGGTACGCCCGGGGGCCAACGACAAGGTGGTGGCCGTTGCCAAGGTCCTGAAGCCGACGGAGGAGAGGGCAAGGCCGACGGCGGCAGCCTCCGCGCCGCTGTAGCCCCGGGGCGCTTACGAAGTGATAGACCTGCGCTCGGATACCAAGACGCGGCCCAGCGACCTGATGCGCCGCGCGATGGCGGAGGCCGAGGTGGGGGATGATGTGGCGCGGGAAGACCCCACCGTAATCGCGCTGGAGGAGAGAGCGGCGGAACTCCTGGGCAAGCCCGCTGCGCTGCTGGTGAGCTCGGGAAGCCAGGGGAACCTGGTCAGCGTCCTGGCGCAGACCTCCCCAGGACAGAAGGTCATCCTGGAGGAACACGCACACCTCTTCCGTTGGGAACGCGCGGCGCTGGCCCGCGTTGCCGGCCTGATGACGCACCCCCTCCCGGGCCGGTATGGCCTGTTCAGCGTAGAAGCGCTGGAGGCAGCGCTCTGGCCCGCCGACCTGCACAGTCCGGCCACCGGTCTGGTCGCGCTGGAGAACACCCACAACGCCGCCGGCGGGGTATGTCTCAGCGTCGAGCAGACCGCCGCGGTCTGCGAGGTAGCCCACCGGCACGGCGTACCGGTGCATATTGACGGGGCTCGCATCTTCAACGCGGCGGTGGCGCTGGGAGTCGAGGCGCGCGAACTCGCGGCCCCTGCCGATTCGGTCACCTTCTGCCTGTCTAAAGGTCTGGGTGCCCCGGTCGGGAGCCTAGTCTGCGGGGAGGATGACTTCATCGAACGCGCCCGGGAGTTCCGCAAACTCTTGGGCGGCGCCATGCGTCAGGCCGGAGTGATCGCCGCGGCGGGGCTGGTGGCACTGGAGCACGAACTGCCCCGTCTGCACGAAGACCATGAGAAGGCCCGGCGCCTGGCGGAAACACTGTTCGGCCTGCCGGGAGTCAGCCTGGACCTGGCCAGCGTGCAGACCAACATGGTTTTCTTCGAGGTCCACCGGGAGGACCTGACTGCCCCCCAGCTGTGTCGCCACCTGGGGGATTACGGGGTCCTGGCTGTGGCGCAGAACGAGAGCCGCATCCGGTTTGTTACCCATCGCGACCAGAGTTACGCCGACATCGAGCACGTCTGCGCGGCGCTCTGCCAGATTCTGGGATGAGGGGAAATAGGCGTGCAGTCGGGCCGCGCCGGGTGCCGACTCTTTGCCGGCGCGGTGGCCGAAGTTCGGTGAATTCGCCTTGACAAGTTTCTCTCGATGTGCCTATAGTATAGCCCCGTGCAGGTTGGGGAGGGTAAACCTGGACAGGCCTACACGCATCTGCTGCATTCTTCCGCCTTGACAGGGCCCGCAACCACCAGACGGGGTGACTATTCCTCGGCGATCCCTAGCGAGGTGGGCCATGTCCGCAGGCGCCGTAGCCAATGACGAACTAGTGCTGACCCCCAACGCTCTGACCGTCCTCGAACGCCGGTACCTGAAGAAGGATACCGCCGGCCGGCCCACCGAGACACCCGCCGACATGTTCCGCCGCGTCGCGCACAACATCGCCTCTGCGGAGGCGAACTTTGGCGCCTCACCGCAGCAGGTACAGGAGATCGAGGATGCCTTCTACCGGATGATGGTTCGTCTGGAATTCCTGCCCAACAGTCCCACCCTGATGAACGCCGGGCGGCACTTTCAGCAACTCTCAGCCTGCTTCGTGATCCCAGTCGAAGACTCGGTGGATTCCATCTTCGAGGCGGTGAAGAACACTGCACTGATTCACAAAAGCGGCGGCGGGACAGGCTTTTCTTTCTCGCGACTGCGGCCTAAGAACGACGTGGTGCAGAGCACCATGGGCATCTCCTCGGGGCCGGTTTCCTTTATGAAGGTATTCGATTCGGCTACCGAGGCGATCAAACAGGGTGGCACCCGGCGGGGGGCCAACATGGGCATCCTGCGGGTAGATCACCCGGACATCCTCGAGTTCATTGACTGCAAGCAGGATCCCAACGTCCTCAACAACTTCAACATCTCGGTGGCGGTGACCGATCGCTTCATGGCCGCCTGGGAAGCGGGCGGCACCTATGAGTTGGTCAATCCGCGTCAGGGACAGGTGGTGGGATCCATGCCTGCCCGCGAGGTCATGGACAGGATTGTTCATGCCGCCTGGTCTACGGGGGAGCCGGGGATCATCTTCCTGGACCGGATCAATGCCGACAACCCCACTCCCCAGGTGGGGGCGATTGAGGCGACCAATCCCTGCGGGGAGCAGCCGCTCTTGCCGTACGAGTCCTGCAACCTGGGCTCGATCAACCTGGCCCGGATGGTCACCGGGGAACCGCTCAGCGGGCGGCTCGACCGGGAGAAGCTAGCGGCAACTGTTCGCCTGGCCGTGCGCTTTCTGGACGACGTCATCGAGATGAACCGCTTCCCGCTGCCGCAGATTGCGGAGCGCACCAAGGCGAACCGCAAGATCGGCCTGGGGGTGATGGGCTTCGCCGACATGCTTATCTACATGGGGGTGCCCTACAACTCGGCGCGCGCGGTGCAGCTCGCGGAGGAGACGATGTGCTTCATCCGCGAGCAGGCGCGGGAAGCCTCGCGCGAGCTAGCGGAAGAGCGTGGGGTCTTCCCTAACTGGGAGGGGAGCATCTTCGGGCCCCAGGGGCTGAATCTCCCCCAGCGCAATGCTACGGTCACCA
>CALFVE010000157.1 GCA_937928475.1 uncultured bacterium
ATAATGTCTACGTGCCCTCTCGAAGAGGAAACTCTGTCGGCCTTTGTGGACGGGGAGTTGCCCACCGGTCAGCACCGCTCGGTGGCCCGGCACCTGATAGACTGCGTCGAGTGCGCGGCCCAGGCGGGGCACCTGCTGGCGGTCAAACGCTATCTCGCGCTGAAGTCCGAGGAACCGGCCGTGCTGGGCGAGGCCTTCTGGCAGCGGCTGGATCAAGCCATTGACCTGGTGGATGCAGTGGCCGCACGCGCCAGCCTGCCCCCTACCCCTCCGCGCGCCCGCCGGCGGGCAGTCGCTTTCGCCGGGGTCGGGCTCTTGCTGATCGTCGCTGCTTTGGTCTTTCGCTTGGCGGCAGCCCCGGCGCCGATTAGTCCGAGCGCCCTCGTCCGCGCTCATCAGAGTCTCTTGGCCCAGTTCTCCAGCGGCCCCGTCGCGCCGGCGGCTTGGGCACCTGCTGACCAGCAGCGGGCCGGACAGACCTGGCTGCCCCAGGCGCGCCTGGATCAGGCCTCGGCGGCCGGCATCAGTCAACAACTGTACAGCGTTGCCTCCTTACCGCTGTCGGTGTTTACCGTGTCCGGCTCGCGTCTCGACCTCGACCACCTGCAGCCAATCATCGCCGGGGCCCGGGAGTACTACGTGGCGACGGAGGGCCGTACCTCCCTGCTGGCTTGGCGTCAGAACGGCCACTGGGAGGTCCTGGCTGCCGACACCTCTCTCAGCCAACTGCTCACCCTCGCCGAGGCCTTCCAGCGTCTGGACCTGCCCTAGCGGCCAGCGCCGCGCCAGCGGCTCTCACACCTTCCCTGCACTGATGGTTCCCCCACCCTTCCGCCAGCCTCCCTGCGCCCTCCAGCAGGTATTTTCCCCTCCGTGCGGGAAACCTGCCCCATCCTTCTTACTCTGAGGTGGTCACGGTGCCCGAACTTGCCAGCATCGTGCTGGCCGCGGGGCAGGGCAAGCGCATGCGGTCGGCCCGACCCAAGCCTTTGCATCGCCTTTGCGGCAAGCCTTTGCTCTCGCACGTCTTGGCCGCCCTGCGCCCCCTGGGGCCGCAGCCGCAGGTGGTGGTCATCGGCGTCGGTGCGGAACAGGTGCAAGCCGAGACCAGCGAGCCGGACGTGGCCTGGGCCGTCCAGGAAGAGCAACTGGGCACCGGCCACGCGGCGGCCTGCGCGCGGGAAGTCCTCTGTGGCTTCACGGGCGACTTGCTGGTCACCTGCGCCGACATCCCCCTGGTGCGCACTGCGACCTGGGAGCACGTCTTGCGGGAACACCGGGAGTCGGGAGCCGCCGCCACCATCGTCACGGCGCTGTTCGACGACCCCACCGGCTACGGCCGGGTGCTGCGCAACGCGGAGGGACTGGTCCAGCGCATCGTCGAGGAAAGCGACTGTGACGAGGCGACCCGGGCCGTGCGGGAGGGGAACGTCAGCCTTTACGCCTTCCAAGCCCCGGTGCTGTGGGCGGCCCTGGAGACGCTGATGAGCGGCCCGCCGGCGACCGCCCAGGGGGAATACTACCTCACCGACGTAGTAGAAGTGCTGGTGCGCGAGGGGCAGAAGGTAATCGCCGTGGTCGCGGAGGAGCAGGAGGTGATGGGCATCAACGACCGCCTCCAACTGGCCCAGGCCGAGCGGATCATGCGCAAGCGCCTCAACCGCCGCGCTATGCTGGAGTTCGGCGTCACCTTGGTTGACCCCGACCATACCTACCTGGGGCCGGACGTAACTATCGGGCAAGACACGGTCATTTACCCGGGAGCGGTGGTGCAGGGCAACACCCACATCGGACCCAACTGCCTGATCGGTCCTCATGTGTTCCTCGAAGACAGCGAGATTGGGGAGGGCAGCGAGATTCGCCACGGCAGCGTGGTACGCGACAGCGTGGTAGGCCGGCGCGTGACCATCGGCCCCTTCGCGCATATCCGCGATCACAGCAGCCTGGGCGAGGGTACGCGGGTAGGGGGCGGCGAGGTGGTGCGCAGTCGCCTGGGAGCACGGGTCAACGACCTTCATTTCTCCTACCTGGGCGATGCCACAGTCGGCGATGGGGCCAACATCGGGGCGGGCGCGATTACCTGTAACTACGACGGCCAGCGCAAGAACCCCACGATTATCGAGGACGGCGCCTTCATCGGCAGTGACGCCTGCCTGATTGCCCCCGTCACCATCGGGCGGGATGCTTACGTCGCCGCCGGGTCGGTCATCACCAAAGATGTCCCCCCCGAGGCCCTGGCCATCGGCCGGGCCCGCCAGGAGAATCGGGAAGGCTGGGCGAGAAAGATGCGGAAGTAGCGCCGTGCCGGGCGCTACATCTCCAGCCCCAGTCTCCCGCAGCCCAGGGAGAGCATAAGCCGCAAGATTTCCCGCCGGAAGCCCAGCGGAGCGAGCCACCACTGCTCGAATAGCACCTTCCCGCAATGCCAGACCCGCGCCGCCTGATGCAGCCGTATCTTGGGCGAGGGTACGCCAAAGAAATCGGCCGTAGCGGCGACCGCGCGTCGCTGCCCGGCATCTACCACGCAGAATCCTCTCCCCCGAAAGACATGCCGAGGAGTCGCGCCTGCGATTTCCGCCGCGAGCCGCCTGGCGACGATTTGCCCTTGCCCGTGCGCAAAGACTCCCCCCTTGGGCAAGAACAAGGGCACTTCGGGGTGCCAGCGCCCCGGCGTCTGCAAGGCGGTCACATCGCCGATGGCGAAAACTCGCTCGTGCCGGGTGGCCAGCGTCGCCGGGTCCACTGGCACCCAGCCGCTGTCGTCGGCAAGACCCGCCTGCTGCGTGAGGCGCGGCCCACAATGCGGGGGGACGACCAGCACGAGATCGTAGGGCACCGACGGCGCTTCCTCGAACACTAACTCGCGACTTCCCGGGTTGACCGCCACCAGTTTGTGCAGGGGGTGGAAACCGATGTTTCGTTCCGCGAGCAGACCTCGCAGCGCTTGACCGAGCGCCGGCCCCACATCGGGCATAGGCTGGGGCTCGGGGGTGAAGATATGCAAGTCCACCTTGCCGCGCAAGCCCCGTCGGCGGAAGAGTTCGTGCAGCAGCATGGCGGCCTCATGCGGCGCCCCCGGACATTTGTAGGGGGATCGCGTGACCACCACCGCCACTCTTCCGCCGGAAAAGCTCTCTAGAGTCTGGCGCAGCCGCAGCGCCCCGCTGAGGCTGTAGAAGGTGTCGGCAGCCTCACTCAGGCCGGGGATCAGGTTGCCGTTGAGTTCCGCTCCCAAGGCAACTATCAGATAGTCGTAAGCCAGCGATATCCCGTCGGCGGCCACCCGCTGGTGGTCGAGATCGAGGGCGCGCGCTTCCGCCTGCACAATCTCTACCCCGGGAGGCACCAGCGCGCGCAGAGGTCGCATGATCTGGGCCGGACGGCGAGCGCCCGTCATGACCCAGACGAAGGAGGGAGAAAAGGCGTGCTGGGCGTTCTTCTCCACCAGCACGATGCGGTGGACGGCGGGGAGGCGCCGGCGCAGTTCATTGGCGGCCACAATTCCGCCTACTCCGCCTCCCAGAATGACAGTGGTGCTCGCGCGCATGGCGTCAGGCCCTTCCTGGCGGCTTGAAGCCAGGGAGTATTCTGCTCGCGACCTCCGCTAACCTGCCTGGGGCAATGCACAGCGGCCTGACCTGGGCTTGTTGCGCGCTCTTGACCGGTCGCAGGCGGGCCGGTATGATGTGGCGCAGTGCTGCCCGAGGAGAGAGGCTGGCTTCAAACCGGCGGGTGTCAGGTGCCGGCTTTAGCCCAGCCACTTTGCGACGGGGCCATAACCTATCTTCAGGGAGGGAAACCCGCATGATTCGTGTTGTGCTCCCCTTTGTGCTGCTTGCCCTGCTGGCTAGCGCGGTGGTTGCTCAAGCGGACGCGACGGCGGTGGGGCTGAGGTCTGCTCGCTACTTGGCCCGAGGCAATACCGGCCTCGCCTCGGTTGATGACGGGGCCGCCGTCGCTTACAATCCGGCCAACCTCGCCATCACCAACATCGCCCACTACACCGATCCTGCCCAGGCTTTCGACGATCCTAAGCCGTGGAAGACTGAGTGCGCGAATAGCGCCGAGCTAAGCGGCGACTTCGATTCCTGGAGTCTCTTGCGCGCCTTCCGCAATGTGCACAAGGACTGGGGCTTCGGGCTCGGCTATGCCAGCGTGGCCCCCGACGGTCGACACGACTGGTGGACAGTCGGCTTCGGCTCCCGCCTGGGCCGCTCTGACTGGAACGGGGGAATCGCCCTGTTGCACGTGGACGGAGGCCTGCTCAGCGACCGCGCCAAGAATCTCATCAACCTGGGTGTCCAGACTAGCCGCACCCTGCCCAACGGCACCCTGGTGCAGTTCGGGGCGGTTGTTCAGGATCTGACGGGAGAACTAGACGAGGGGCCGCTCTTCCACCTGGGGGTCGCCGCGACTTTCAAGAGCACGTTGGTCGAGGTCAACTGGCTGGACGTCACCGACGAGATAGACAGCGCATTCAATCTCGGCGTGGAGCACCGCCTGGGCAACGGCTGGTCACTGTACGGCGGCCTGATTGATGGCGACGACCTGACCGCCGGCGTGGGCTATATTCGCGGTTGGTGGAATGCCGCCCTGGGCTGGATGGAATCACCCAGCGGCACTTCCTTCAGCGACGAGTTGCTTCTCACCGTCGGACGCCGGATCAGGTTCTAGGCCCGGCTGGACGCTAGCCAGCATCTGCACGGGAACGGAGGAAGCCCCTGCTCACCGGCAGGGGCTTCCGAATCTGGGTGGGGCTCTCCACGCTGCGCTTGCTCCCTCGTTAGCGCAGGTTGACAGGTAGACTCACTCACAACTTCCCGCCCTACTCACCACATCTCCCTCCGGGGTCAGTGTCTTATACCTCACCTTCCCGGCTGACGGCACGCACCTCTCGCGCAAGTTCAGTTTCACGGGAGGAGGCGTATTGGGCCGCCCTTTGAGTTCCTCGCAGGCCGGCCAGGGCAGCAGCCGGTCCTTGGGGATGGGATCAATGTACTCCCGCCGAAACTCCCGGTCCTGCATCAGGCAGTGGTCAGCGTGTACTACGAAAGCCGGGTGGGAGCGCATGCGCTGCCAGATGACCTCCAGGGGGTCGTCCCGCACGTTGCCGAAGGTCAGGGGCATGAAGTCGCACGGGTCCACATCGCCAAAGGCGGTCATGTAGAACTGGCTGTGCGCTCCCATGCAGCCCGCGCACTCGGGACCTTCCACCTCGGACTGGGCAACCACATTGGGGTAGCCGGGCAGCGCGCTGTAGTGCCGGGCGGCGGCGATGATGCGCCGCCTCTCCTCGGGGGTGATCAGGCACTCCTCCTCCATGGGCAGCAGGCTCCCGGTGGGCACCACGTCGAAGATGGTGATCTCATGGCAGTTGAGCTCCCGAGCCAACTCGATGAGTTGCTCCACTCGTCCCTCCCGTACATCTTGGCCGCTGACGTAGGTGGAAAGCGCGGTGAGTAGCCCGGCCTCCCGAGCGCGCTGCATGCCGGCGATGGCCTTCTCGAAGCAACCGGGCAGCCCGCGCAGTTCGTCGTGGACCTCGGGGCGGGGGTCGTCAATGGAGACCATCACCGAATGCAGACCGGCATCCACCAGGCGGGCCACGTTCTCCTCAGTCAGCAGCAGGCCGTTGGTGAACATGCTGGCATGGGCGCGGTCGCGGTCCACGGCGGCGATCAAGTCGAAGATGTCCTCGCGCAGCAACGGCTCGCCGCCGGTAAAGGTAATGTTGAAGATCCCCATGTCCAGGGACTGACGAATCACCGAGAGGAATTCCTCGGTGGACAGTTCCGAGCGCTCGCGGGTCTTGTACTTGGCCGCGCTGCAATGGAAACAGACCAGTTGGCAGCGGGTGGTCACCTGCAAGGTGCAGGTGGTGGGCTTGATCTCCTCGCGGCCCTGGGTCAGCAGGCGGGCCATGTGCTTGACGAGGCGCAGGGAGGGCACGGGAGGTTGGTAGAGGTTGTACACAATCCCGCCGTCCCGGAGGGCGATGGGGTGCGCGAAGCGCTCGACGGCGGCGCGCAGTCGGGACAGTTCGCCTTGCGCCAGCGGGGCCAGGGGGCCGGTTGCCTCCCAGCTGACGGTCATCCGGTCCGGGTCCACCTCGAAGTCCAGGCCTAGCAACCGCACCTCCTCGCCCGCTGGAGGTGGCGACTGGAGGGCCGGCAGCGCCGCCAGCATGGGGAAGCGGGCCAGGAGATCCACCCCTTGCTGGGTGAGAATCCCCTTGAGCCGGAAAGGCCGGTCGCCCTCCGGGGCGCCCTCGATGCTGAGCAGGTCATACGAGTGCTTGAGCATGCACGGTCCTCCCAAAGGTCATGGGCACGCCTCCGTCCACCACGCGTGGAGTATGGGGGGCAGCGGGACGGTTGTCAAGGGCAGAAGAAGGCATATCACAGCGTGATAATGGGCATACTACTTGACTTGCCCCCTCCCGTCAAGTACGCGGAGATGGCAGGGCACGGCCCGCCAGCGGGGATGTAAGCAGGTCGCGCGAGCGAGCGCAGGCGCAACACTCAACCTCGGAAGCGTCGGAGGTCCGCAGCGCGGCCTCGCCGCGCTCACGCCCACTTCTCCGCCACTTCCACCGCTAGCCTCGTCCACTCGCGCAGCCTCTCCGGGTGGCCGTGGAGGGTTTCCAGTTCGCGGAGGACCACCTGATAGGGGAAGCCCCGCAGTTTTTCCATGCCCGTCTCCAGGTGTTGGCGGATCGGTTCCAGATCGTCGGGGAAGACCACCTTCGCTGCCGATTGTCGCCACATGATGCAGTAGCGCCCCCGAGTCGCCTCCAGCACCTTGTCCAGGTCGGTCCAGTAAGAGGCCACGAAGACGCGCAGGTTGGGGATGCGCAGCACCGCGTCTATCTTGTGCGTGAGGTCCTCGCAGCAGCCGTACTGCGTGGCGCCGAATTGCGACAAGAGCCGAATCTGGTAGTTGAGCAGGAATTCCTCCTGCATGCGTGGGGAGACTTCCTGGAACTCCTGGCTGTTGGCCCCGGCCCACAGATTGCACAGGCGAAGGGCGCCGTCCGCCGCCGGCTCGCCTAACGGGTCGCTGCAGAACATAGGCCCGGTGTTGTTGGGCGTGAGGCGCCCGCTTTCTTCCGCCGCACGCAGGCCGGCCAGGCAAGCTTCAGTGATCTTGGCCATGGCCCGGTGCACCCGCTCGGGGTGGAAGGCCAGGTCCTCCAGCATCCGCGCCATGCCCCGCAGGTTTTCGAGGTAGTGGCACAGGGTCAACCCCAGGGGCGGCCCTACGGCCAGCTGCACCGGCCGGGCCTCGCCCAGCAGGTCGGCGAGGCGGCTCGCGGCTTCCTCGCTCTTCGCCAGGTTGAGCCGCCACCGCGGCACGGTCAGCCGGTCGTAATCCTCCAGCGTCTGCAGCGGGTGCTCGTAGCGAAAACCGCCCGCCGGGGTGCTGGCTACCTGGGTGCCTAGTGGGATGCCGAAGGGATGCTCTGGTTCACTCTCCCAGTGCGCGGCGACGCGATAGGCGGGCTCCCAGACGTGGTCGGCACCGACCTCCCACTGGTACAGATCCTGGCGGAACTGGCGCTCCAGCGCCCGGCAGGTCTCGTCCGCGCATTGGAGCGCCGCTTCGGGGAGAACCTGGAGCCAGGCGGCGTGGGCCTGCCACCAGACGGGGGCACGATCGGGGAGGCGCAGGCCGTTCACGTCCCGCCAGCGCCGGCGACGGACCTCCATCTCGTCGCTCAGGGCCAGGTCGTACGTGCGCCGGGCCAGGTCCCGGACAACCGCGAGATCGTGGTGGGTGATGTCAGACATGGGGAGACTCCGCACGAGGCAATTGACCGACACGGCACGCCCTCCCCAGGTCATGCCTGCCGGACCTGCTGGTGAGGTTCTGGCCGCTCAGCGGACCTTTTGCACCGCCGCCTGGTAGAGCCTTTCGTACGCAGCAGCGGAGCGGTCCCAAGTGAAGTCGGTGTGCATGGCGTTGCTCACGATCTGCGCCCAGCGCTGAGGGCGCCGACGGTAGAGGTCGCAGGCGCGGTGAATGGCCGCGAGCAAAGCCTTGACGCTGTACTCGCTGAACACAAAGCCGTTCTGCTTCTGCCCGCGCTTGCCCCGCTCGGTAACGCTGTCGGCCAGGCCGCCAGTGGCGCGGACGATGGGGAGCGTGCCGTAGCGCATGGCGATCATCTGCCCCAGTCCGCACGGTTCGTAGCGCGAGGGCATCAGGAACAGGTCGCAGCCGGCGTAGATGCGCCGCGCCAGGCGCTCGTCGAAGGTCAGCCAGGCGGCCACCTCGGGGCGCTGCCGGGCCGCCGCGGCGAAGACCGCCTCCAGGTCAGGCGCACCCGTGCCCAGAACTACTATCTGCAGGTCGCGCAGTTGGGGCAAGGCCGCGGCCACCAAGTCCAGTCCTTTCTGCGCGTCCAGCCGGGTCACCAAGCCGACCAGGGGCACGTCCGGGCGTTCCTCCAGCCCCGCCTCACGCTGCAGCGCCGCCTTGCAGACAGCCTTCCCGGAAAGGTCATCGGCGCTGAAGTTGGCGGCGAGGGCACGATCGGTCGCCGGATTCCACACCTCGTAGTCGAGGCCGTTGAGGATCCCCCACACCTCTTTGCCGCGTCGCCGCACCAGGGGCGCCAGATCTCCGCTGAAGGCCGGGTCGGCAATCTCCTTCGCGTAGGTGGGGCTGACCGTGTTGACCATATCCGCACAACAGAGGCCCGCGGCGGCCAGATTGAGTTGGCCGCCACGAACAAAGGCCTGCGTGCAGGGGTAGTCGGCCTGCAGGCCGGTGACGGGCAACTTCTCGGCGGGAAAGGTCCCCTGGTAGGCAGGGCCGAGGTTGTGAACCGTAAAGACGGTGGCGGGAGCGCCGCCCTCCAGGTAGACGGCGAGCAGACTGGTGTGCCAGTCGTTGAGGTGGATTACCTCCGGTTGCCAGTTCAGCGGAGTGAGTACCGCGAGGATGGCGCGGCAGAAAAAGCTCAGGCGCTCCAGGTTGTCTTCATAGGCCCCGCCGGGCGGGCCGTAGACGCCCGGGCGGCTGAAGTAGTCGTGATGCTCGACGAAGTAGACGGGTACTTCGGAGCCAGGCAAGCGGGACTCATCCAGAGCGCAGCCGCTGGTCCAACCCGGCATGGGAACCGGACAACCAGGCACGGCTCTCCACAACGGCCAGTCACCCTGGGTCACGCTGAGGTATTTGGGCATGATCACCCGCACATCATGCCCGCGCTCAGCCAGGGCCAGGGGGAGGGAGCCAGCCACGTCGGCCAAGCCGCCGACTTTAGCGAAAGGTACAACTTCGGCAGAAGCGAAAAGGATTTTCATCAGCAAGACCCCCTGGTTATCCGCGGGGCGCCCCGGCCAAGGCTCTTGGCGCTAGTCCAACATCGCCCCGTACGGTACGACGGTGACGCCCCCCTCGGTGACGATGAAGCGGCGGCGGTCGCGCTCTGGGTCGAGGCCGATCTCATAGCCGGGAGGCACACGCACCTCCTCGTCCACAATGGCGCGGTGGATCCGCGCCCCTTCCCCGATGATTGCGTCATCCATGATGATACTCTCGTGGATCTCCGCACCCTCCCGCACCACCACGCCGGGGGCCAGCACGCTGCTGCGTACCAGCGCCCCGGACACGATGCAGCCAGGGGCCAGCAGAGCGTCCACGATCTCCAGGTTGGGGCCGGCCACGATTTTGCCGGGAGGTCGGCGCCGCCGGCTCCCGTAGACCGGCCACTGGGCATCATACAAATCCAGTTGGGGCCGCGGGCCGACCAGGTCCAGGGTGGTCTGCCAGTAACTATCCAGGGTTCCAATGTCTCGCCAGTAGCCGGGTCCGCCCTGCGGGTCCCGGAAAGGCAACGCGTACACTGCTACCTCTTCCGCCACCATCGCCGGTATGATGTCTTTGCCGAAGTCGTGACTGCTCTGGCGCGTCGCATCGGCGGCGACCCACCGCACCAGGGTTTCGGTGTTCCACAGGTAGACGCCCATGGAGACCAGGGAAAGGTCGGGGTGCCCTGGCATGGGGGCCGGATTCGCCGGCTTCTCCTCGAACCCCACAATGCGCCCCTCTTCGTTGATTTGGATCACGCCGAAGTCGCGGGCCTCCTCCCGCGGACGAGCGACACAGGCCACGGTCAGGTCGGCGCCGCAGTCTAGATGCCGGGCTAAGAGGTCGGCGTAGTTCATCCGGTACACGTGGTCGCCGGAGAGCAGGAAGACGCGGGGCGGGCGTTCCTCCTGGAGAACCATCAGATTCTGGAAGACGGCGTCCGCAGTCCCGGCATACCAACGGTCGGCGAAAATGCGCTGGGGCGGGAGCACCTCGATGTATTCGTTCAGTTCCTCCGCCAGTAGCGGACTCCAGGCCGTGCGCAGATGTCGCTGGAGGGAAGTGGCGGCATATTGAGTCAGCAGATAGATACGGCGCAGACCGGAGTTGATGCAGTTGCTCAGGGTGAAATCAATGATACGGTAGACACCGCCGAAGCGCACGGCCGGCTTGGCCCGCAGGCGAGTAAGCGGGTAGAGGCGCTGGCCCTCGCCTCCGGCCAGCACCATGACCAATGATTCAGCGAGCAAGGAGGCCAGCCGGCCAGCGGGCTGCATCGCTGTTACTCCTTCGTGGGCGGGTAGTCGGGATCGGGACAGGGAAGACCGCGCTTGGCCAAGACCTCGCTGATCGTGGCGCGCAATTCGCTGAGGTCTCCCGACTTGGTGACATAGGCCTCGGCGGCCCAGGTCATGAAATCCTCCTTGTAGGAGGAATAGGCGGTGTTGAGGATAACCGGCAACTCGCGGTTCAGATCCAGGATGCGGCCCAACGCCTCCACGCCGTCCATGCCGGGCATGGCGATGTCGAGCAGCACTAGGTCAATTCCGCCCTGACCTACCCGCTCGATAGCCTGGGGACCGCTCGCGGCCGTCTCCACTTCGTAGCCGGCCAGTTCCAGTTCCTGCCGATAGAGCAGGCGCTGATTATCGTCATCGTCAACAACTAGTATTTTGGGCAATTCGGCTCCTCCTTGCGACTGTTGCCGCGGATGCGCACTGCACTGAGCCCGTCGCGGCCGCCTCCGCAAAAGCCGTTTGCGCCAGGCGGGGAGAGGCGACGCTATCCCGCGGGCAGGGGCAGGATGACCGTGAAGGTCGCCCCGGCTCCCAGTTTGCTGTCCACCTCTATCTGGGCATGGTGCGCATCCAGGATCTTACGGGCCACGGCTAGGCCCAGCCCGGTTCCCGTTGGTTTGGTAGTAAAGAATCGCTCAAAGATGTGCTCAAGGCTCTGCTCGGGAATACCCGGCCCGGTGTCACGGATAGACAGTTCCAGGCCGCGCTCGGTCTGAGCGGCACTGATTTCCAGCAGCCCCCCTTCCGGCATGGCCTCCACAGCGTTGCGTAGCAGGTTGAGCAGAACCTGGCGGAACTGGTTGGCGTCCACCTCCACTTCCGGGAGCTCCTCGGGGAGGTTCTGCTGCACGGTAATGCCGGCGCGCTGGTACTGCTCGGCCGTGGTCTCCAAGATGTCTCGAATCAAGGGTAGCAGCGGTTGCCGCTGCAGTTGCGGACTCTCCGCGCGAGAGAGATCCAGCAGGCCGCCGAGCAGTTGCTCCAGGCGGTCTACCTCCTCCACGATAATCTGAGCATTGCGCCGGTTGCGTTCCACTTGCTCAGGGTCGCGGGCAATAGAGCGGGCGAAGCCGCCGATGGTGGAGAGCGGGTTGCGGATCTCGTGCGCCACCGCGGCGGTGACTTGCCCGATGGTGGCGAGGCGTTCGTGGCGCAAGAGTTCACGCTCAGCCGCCTTCAGTTCCTCCAGGGCCCGACTGAGGGCCTCGGCCCGTTCCTGCGCCTCGCGATACAGTTGGGCGCGGTCAATGGCCAGGGCGGCCTGGTTGGCCAAGGAAGTCATCAGGTGCACGTCCGAGCCACGAATCACCTTGCCGGTGACGAAGTTGTCTGCCACGGCTACCCCCAGGCGCTTCTCGCCCACCAGCAGCGGCGCGACCACAAACTCCTTGGACTGGAGCAAAGCCGCAAACTCCGGGTTTACCCGCGGATCGTTCTCGGCGTCGAGCACGTGCACCGTCTCCCCACTGGCCAGCGCCGACATGGGCAGGTGGGCCGTGTCGCTCAAGGGCACAGCCAGTTGCTCCACCAGTTGCGCCAGCGGCCGCTGATCGGGCGGAGGCAGGCGGTCGTAGTCTTGCAGGAAGTCCTGCAAGGTGCGATAGCGACCCGAGAGTTCTGCCCAGATGGCCTGGGCCTGCTGCACGCTCCCCGGACCGACGGCCATCTCCGCCTTGAGCAGACCGGCTTGCTCATCCACCAGCATAAGGATGGCCCGGTTGAAGCCCAGGCCGGCGGCGCCCCCGGCGGTGATCCCGGTGAGGATAGCGTGGAGCAGGCGGGGCAGGTCTAAGGTGCCTAGCATCGCCTGGGAGATCTCCTGCAGCAGGGTGCGCTCGTAGATCTGGCGGTAGCGCTCCGAGACGTCCTCGATGATGACTAGCAGGCCCTGGCGGCCGTCCGGACTCCGGCAGGGGTCAATGCGGATGTTGACGATCCGCTCGGGGTGATCGGCGCTCCGTTCTCGGAATCCCGACCACCAGACGCTCTCGCCGGTGGCCAGCGTGCCCTCCAAGGCGTGACGGAGCCCGGCGTCCTCCAGCAGTTCGGGCGGGAAGACCTCCTCGATGCGGGCACCAACCAGTTCTTCGGGAGTAAGCCCACGCTGCTGGTAGTAGG